>CALMML010000376.1 GCA_937868485.1 uncultured Myxococcales bacterium
CATCACCGCGCAGTCGTTTCAGGCGACACCGAAAGAGCATGCTCCGGCGGTGGTGTTGGGGATTTTGCCAGGCGTCGCGGCGTGGGGTTCGCTGCTGGCCAAGACCGGACTGCGCATCGGTGGCTACGGCAGCCCCGGGGGACCGCAGTTTTCAGACAAGCTCTACGCGATGTTTCATGGCTCGGACACCTTCATCGAAGGCGCGTTCGCGCTAGAGCAGGGCTTTATCTTTACGTCGATGCTGCTGGCAGCGGCCACCGTCGAAGTGATCGAACGTCGCTTCGAGCGCGCCAGCATGTGGTGTCTGGCCGGTTCTGCGGTGAGCGCGACGGGACTGATTCACTCCTACTCGTTTACGCCCGCTGACACGGTGATCAAGCTGGCCCCGGCCTGGCCGTTCGTCGGTGCGTACTTTGCGATGGCGGTGATCTTCATGCTCGCCCGCAAAGTGACCGATCCCGTCGACGGTCCAAGCCACTAGCGATCGTTTGCTCCGTCGCTGCGCAAGACCATGCGGGTGGACGGGTTAGACGCGCTCGATGATGGTGGCGATGCCTTGTCCGCCGCCGATGCACATCGTGACGAGCGCTCGCTGCGCATCGCGACGCTCTAGTTCATCAAGCGCGGTGCCAATCAGGATGGCGCCCGTCGCACCGAGCGGATGTCCCAGCGCAATGGCGCCACCGTTTACATTGACGCGATCGGGATCGATGTCGAGCGAGCGCACCGTCTGAAGCACCACCGCCGCAAACGCTTCGTTGATTTCCCACAGGTCGATGTCCTTCGTCGTCAGTCCCGCCGTCTGAAGCGCTTTTTTCGCCGTCGGAGCGGGCGCTGTCAGCATGATCACCGGCTCACTACCGAGCGCGGTCATCGTCCGAATCCGCGCTCGAGGCCGAACGCCTGTCTCACGAACGTAGCGCTCTGATGCCAGCACCAGCGCACCCGCACCGTCGGCCAGACCGCTTGAGTTTCCAGCGCTGTGAACGTGTCGAATCGCCGAGACCTGAGGATACGCACGCAGCGCAATCGGATCGAACACTTCTCCCATCGCCGCAAACGACGGAGCCAGCGTCGCCAGTCCGTCGAGCGTTGTTTCCGCCCGCACGCTCTCGTCCCGCGCCAGCAGCGCCGCGCCCGTCTGGGGATCGTGAATCGGCACAATCGAGCGCTCAAAGCGTCCGTCGGCGATGGCTCGGGCCGCTCGCTGTTGCGACGTGAGTGCGACGGTGTCAAGCTGCTCACGCGTGAAGCCTTCCAGCGTCGCGATCAGATCTGCGCTGATGCCCTGTGGCACTTGGAAGTGACGCGAGCGAAGCTGCGCATTGCCGCCATCTTGACCTCCACCGTCGGAACCCATCGGAACACGCGACATGCTCTCGATGCCGCCCGCGACGACAAGATCCATCGCTCCTGACGCGACGCCCATCGCCGCAAAGTGGGTCGCTTGCACGCCCGATCCGCAGAATCGATTGACCGTCGTCCCTGGAACTTCGATCGGCCAGCCCGCGCTCAGCACCGCGTTGCGTGCAATGTTGGCGCCTTGCTCTCCCGTTTGAGAGACACAGCCGACGATGACATCTTCGACACGCTGCGCATCGAGACCTCGCCTGACCAGCGCCGACAGAAGCTGCGCAAACAGCTCTTGCGGATGAACGCTCGACAGCGCGCCTTTTCCGGCTTTGCCTCGGCCTCTTGGGGTTCGTACCGCGTCGATGACATAGCTGGTCAGCATGGGTTCCTCCTGGCGTGCAGTGGCGATGTGTCGTTACAAGTCCAGACCGCGCGTCGCTGCGACACTGAACAAGCGACAGGCGCGAATCACTTCGTCGGATAGCGCAGTTCCTCGGAGCGCCCGCGACAGGCTCAGGCCACCAATCATCAGCGTCACAAGTCCGATGGCGAGGGTGCGCGTCTTGTGGCCTTGGCTGTGCGGAGTCAGCGACTCCAGACGCTCGATGAGCGCGGCAATTTCCTGCGCCAGTGCGTCCCGCTGCTCGGGCGCGGTCGTCCCGATTTCACCGACAATCGACGGAAACGGACAGCCTTGATCCGTCGCATCGCGGTGTGCCGTCGACAAGTAGCGCTTGAGGATCACTGCCGTGCGATCGCTCTCGGGCTTTTCTTCGATGCGGGTGAACAGTCGATCCCGATATTCCGCGCCCAAGCGGTGCAGGGCGGCGCTCACCAGCTCGTCTTTGGATGCAAAGTGTGCGTAGAACCCACCGACGGTGAGCCCGGCTCCTTGCATCACATCAGCGACGCGAGCACCGACGATTCCGCGTGATCGAAGCAGCCGTCCCGCGGACTCCAAGATCGTATTGCGTGATCGCTCTTTGCGTTCCTGCTTGGCATTCATGACGGACTCTTCATCGTATGATCGTAATATTATGATCGTACGATGAACTGTCAAGGCCAGGACGGAACGGACCGCCGCGCTTCGCTCGCAGGACGTGTGTTACTTCGACGGTTCCGACGCGGCATCGAGCCACGACTTCCACAGCTCGGGCTGATAGCCAATCGACGACTTTTTGCCAAAGCGCACCACCGGCGTCTTCAGCAGGCGCGGATCGTCCAGCAGCAGTCGCTCGATGTCTTTGTCCCCGAGCAGCGCGTGTGAAAGACCCTTGGCCACAAAGCGCTCCGACCCGCGATCGAGCAGCGCCACCCAGCCCGACTGCGCCGCCACCGACTTGAGCTCGCCCGGACTCATCCCACGCTCAGCCAGGTCCACTTCGTGAATCGTCAGCCCGCGCTCTTTGAAGAAGCGCTGCGCCTTGCGAGTGTCCTGACACTTGCGCGTTCCAAACACCTGCCACGCGCTCCCTGTCTGCTTCATCGCCGCTACATAGCACGAGCGCCGCTTCGTCACCGACTATCGCGATGCGGGACTGCCACCGTAGCGAACGAGCGCGCGACCTTGCTTGTAGCCTTCCTCGATCGCTTGGTTCATGCGGCTTTCGTCAAAGTCCCACGAGCGAATCGCGAGCGGCTCACTCGGCATCACCAGATGCAGCTTCGCGCCATGAACCATCGGTCGCCAGCGCTTGTGCAGCGGCGTCTTGTTGACCATTCCCGTCGCTTTCGTCACCACCGCGATGATGTCTTTGGCACCGCGCTCGGCCAAAAGCTCGACCGGCAGGTTATCGACCGCACCACCGTCGACCAGCCACTCGCGACCGACGCGCACTGGACGACCGTACAAGATCGGAATGAAGCACGATCCAAGCAGCGGCTCGATGAGATCCGGCTCCTCGCGACTTGAAAACACCAGCCGAGAAAAGTCGCGCAGCCGCGTCGCCACAATCAGCGCTTCGGTCTGGTTCTGTCGCAGATCGAGCGATCCCAAGTGCTTTTGCAGCGCACTGCGAACGATGTGGCTCATGTCAAACGGCGAGCGGTTTTTCCACAGCCTTCGCCACGACACCACGCTTTGTCCCGACAGCTCGCGCCACATCTGCGGTAGCTGCGCGCCTTTTCCTGCCGCAACGGCTGCCGCACACAGCGAACCCGATGACGCACCCGCCGTGAGATCCGCCGTAAGCTTTTCTTCCGCGAGCGCCGCTGCGACGCCGGTGTGAAACGCTGCGCGACAGGCACAGCCCTCAAAAACGATGGCCAGCATTTCGATTGGTTCCTCTTACCTATCTTCCCTATCGCCCTACCAGCGCGCAGAAGGTGTAGCCACAATCTACCCTCGGAGCGGGGTTGACGGATCCGCGTAGAATCGGTTTTGATAAGCTCACAGATGAAAGCAGCTTCTCTTCTGCCATGTCGTCAGGGCTGGTCCTGGCGACTCCCGGTGGTTGGACTGCTCGCCGGGGGGCTTCTGTTTAACCTGTCCTGCGAGCACAAGTCGGCCACCGCCAAGCCTCGTCCGCGCAAAGCGGTCAAGCTGGCGACGCTGAAAGTCTTTGACGACGCGCCGAGCGACGAGCCTCCACCGACCGGCTTTGTGGCCAGCGGCGAACCGCAAAAAGATCCGAGCGATCCGAAAGCGCAGATTACCAAGCTTGCGTCGACGGAAGTTCCCTGCGGAAAAGACGCGCCACCGGGCATGGTCTGCATTCCTGGCGGACCGTTCTTTCGCGGCTCGGATCACGGCGGAAAGCCCGATGAGCGGCCTCGGATGCGCATCACGGTGTCGCCGTTTTATATGGACATCACCGAAGTCACCAACGAGCAGTACAACCGCTGTGTCGAGGCTGGCAAGTGCGAGCCGCCGATCAAGCACTTCGGTCTGTACGTTCGTCCCAAGCAGCCCGTCGTCGCGGTGAGCTGGTATCAGTCCTACGACTTCTGTCACTACGCCGGAAAGCGCTTGCCCACCGAGGCTGAATGGGAAAAGGCAGCGCGCGGTCCCGACGGTGAAGTCTATCCATGGGGCAACGAATCGCCAAACTGTAAGCTCGCCGTCTACGAAGAGCCGCTCGGCGCCAAAGGCTGCGGCACCGGCACCACCCAAGATGTCGGCACACGCGGCGCGTTCCGCTACGGACTGTTCGACATGGCGGGCAACAGCTGGGAGTGGGTCAACGACTGGAAGACCGACTGCTATCACGGCTGTGCGCATGAGTGCGGCGCGGCCTGCGACGGTCCCGATCCACAAGGTCCGTGCGGCGGCGGTCCCAAGTACTGCAAGGGCGTGTCGGAAAAGCTGCTCAAGGGTGGGTCTTGGTACTTCACCGGCGAGCGCATGCGCGGCTCCGAGCGTCGTGGCGTTCCTCCGTCGAATCGCGGTCCGCACCGGCTCGGCTTCCGCTGCGCCAAGTCCATCGACTAATTGTTCGAAAGGGGCTGCGGCGAGACTGCCGCGTGCGACGGAAGCGACGACCGAATCGCTTAGTGCAGGTAGGTGCGCTTGACGATGTTGAGAAAGTCGTTGTGGAAGGTGTCCATTTCTCCGACGAGCACCTTGAGCCGACGCGCGAAGTAGTTGAAGGCCATGACGGCGGGAATCGCGGCGACCAGTCCGATCGCGGTTGCGATCAGCGCTTCTGCAATGCCCGGAGCGACGGTGGCCAGGTTTGCCGTGCCTTTGCTTCCGATGTTGCGAAACGAGTCCATGATGCCCCACACCGTGCCAAACAGACCGATGAACGGCGCCGATGAACCGACGGTGGCAAGCAGCGGCGTCAGCGACTCAAGCGAGGTCGTTTCCGCGATGGCTGCTCGACGCAGCGCACGCTCGATGTTTTCCAGATCGCTCTCGGAATCGGTGCTGCTGCCTTCCGCTCCGTCGCGCTTCTTGGTGACTCGCATCAGCTCCAGATAGCCGGCGCGAAACAGTCCCGCCACCGGCGAGCGCGTCAGCTCTTTGGCGCGGTCGTAGACCTTTTCCAGGCGCTTGACCTGCCAAAACGTATCGAGGAACTGGTCGGTTTCCTTCGTCGCCAGCACCAGCTGATAACCTTTGTAGCCAATCACGAACGTCGTCACGACGAAGAACGCGATCAGCAGAAACAGCACAAACAGCACCACACCGCCGGAGCTAAGAACCAGCTGAAACAGGTCCAGTTCCTTGCCGACGGGCGCTGGATTGCTCAGCGCAAGCAGGGAGAGAGTCGTCATGTAGTCGCGAGGGTAAATCGACCCTTGGGGCGCGGTCAAAAGCAAATCAGCGTGCGACGTGGCCACCATCGTGAAAAAGCTGGGCGCGCGCCTGGGCTCGTTGCGTGGCGATCGACGGTCGGCTCCGAGGACCGGGCAGCGGCGGCCACTCCTCGTCGGGCAGCGCCCAGAATCGCACCAGCTCGTCGAGCCGCGTCGCAGGATCTTGGCACAGGATGCCTAGGTGACCGACCAGCTCGGGGCTCGGGTTGCCGGCGCCCGCACGGATTCGCGACAGATAGCCTTGTGACAGCCCAAGAAGCTGCTCGAGCCGTCGCTGGGAGATGTGCTTGGACAGGATGTCAATCGCCACACGGGCTCGCGTGCGCAGCGACTGCAAATACGCTTCTTGCAGCCGGGGCGCAATCGCTTCACTCGTCTGCTCGTCGAGATATTCGCTCTGGCAGCGACCACACGCGGGAATCGCTACGTCATCGGGAATCGCCATCGCTGGCATCGTGCGATAGCGCGTGGTCCGTCCCGGTCCGGTGCGCGGCTTGACCGCTCTGGCTCCGCAGCGAACACAGCGACGTAGGGTCGCAGCTGAAGAGGTCGTCTCGCTGGGATGTTTGGTCTTGGCTGACATCGCAATCACACCGTGTCGCTTGTGCGGACGGCTGCGAGTCTTCAGACGAACAAATAGAGGTGTCAAGCAATTGTGTGATGCTGCTTACGTTATGAATTTGTGTATATATTTTATCCATTACATTGATCAAAATCGATCGTATGACAGTGAAAACCTATGGATAAACACCTCTAATGGCGATCTCTACGAATGATGTAATTGTTGTGAGTCCAACACAGCTTCTGCTACCGTCGAGAACATGACCACACAAGGGCAGCAGTGCTCGCTTTTCGAGATAAAAAAGTACGCACAGAAAGGCTTGTATCTTTGGCCAAGTGACGCGGCGTACCTGCTGGCTGCACTCGATCCGCCTGCGCTCGGTCCCATGCTTATCAGAGAGGAGAAGCTCGTCGTGCAGGCGCATGTGATGGCTTGCGAAGAGCACGACTTTTTAGGCTGTGTTCGCTATCGCAATGAGTGGCTAGATGTCTATCGAATCAACTGGTTCGCAGGTATTGGACTAAATCTTATGAAGTTCACAGGCAATCAAGCAGTCGTAGTGGCGTACTACGTGGACTTGGTGGAAAACGAGCCGGTGAAGCTCGTGCCGCCGCACAGCAGCAAGTGAGCGCAAGCGAAGGACGCGCTCTCGACGGAGCGTCGGTTGGAAATGCGACGGAAGCTGGGATGGCTGCGAAGCTGTGCCGTCGACAAAGACGATTGCAGCGTCGATCGGCGGCTTAGTGGTGGGGACGAGCGGGCAGGGCGGCGGCTACCTCGGCGAGCTGCTCGCGCAGTGCTGGCGTGGGCGTCGCAAAGACATCTTCGATGAGCGTCTGTAGCGCGGGCAGTCCAGCGGCTTCTTCGGCCACGACGGCAGACTTGATCTCAGCCTCGATGGCTTCGTGCAGCGCGGTATCGACACCTTCAGACAGCGCACCGATGACGCGCAAAAAGTGACGAAAGCGAGCGAGCGGATCGCGCTCGTTTTTCCACACAGCTGTGACGGACTCATCGCGATAACGGGACGGATCATCTGATGTCGAGTGAGCACTGACGCGATAGGTCAGCGCTTCGACGAAGATCGGTCCGCCACCCGCGCGGGCATAGGCTGCGGCTTCGCGCGTCGCTGCATAACAAGCGACTACATCGTTGCCATCGACGCGCAGCGCGGGAATCCCGTAGCCCATCGCTTTGTGCGCCATCGTCGGGGATGCTGTCTGTCCTGCAACCGGCGTCGAGATCGCCCACTGATTGTTTTGACAGACGAACACCACCGGCGCGCGAAACACGGCGGCGAAGTTGAGCGCGACGTGAAAGTCACCTTCGCTGGTGGCTCCGTCGCCCATGTAGCCAGCGACGACGATCGGATCGTGCTTCAGCTTGGCAGCCATCGCCAAGCCGACCGCGTGCGGAAGCTGGGTGGCAATGCACGACGACATCGTGACGTAGCGCGACGCTCGACTGCCGGGATGGCAAGGCATCTGCCGGCCTTTGGTGAGGTCGTTGCTGTTGCCGTAGATCTGCGCGATGTAGGCGCTGAGCGGCAGTCCTCGATAGAGCGCGACACCTGCTTCACGCAGCGCGGGCAGCACGTAGTCACTGGGCGAAAATGCCGCCGCCGTTCCGACGACAGCCGCTTCTTGACCACGCGCTTCACCGTAGAAGCTGATGCGACCTTGGCGCTGGAGCGTCAGCATTCGCTCGTCGATGATCCGAATGAGCAGCATGCCGCGATACAGCTTGAGCAGCAGCTCTCGTGGAATGCCAAGCGCTGCCACTTTCGCCGGATCGAAGCTTCCGTCGGGCGCAATGTACTGTTGCGGCACAAAGCGCTCCGGCGGTGGTGCGCAGCCCTCTATCGAGCCAACGCTGCGCATGGGCTAGACCAGCTCCATGAACATCAGCGTCGGGTCTTCCAGCATCGAGATGACGTGCTGCAAAAACAGCGCACCTTCGTAGCCGTCGACGATGCGATGATCGAGCGAGATCGACAGGTTCATGATCTCGCGGATCACAATCTGTCCGTCGCGTACCACCGGCGTTTCCTTGATCTTGTGAACGCCCATCACCGCCACTTCGGGGAAGTTGATGACCGGCGTTGCCAGCAGTCCGCCCAGCTTGCCGAGCGACGAGATGGTAAACGTCGAGCCGCTCAGCTCCTCGCGACTGGCTTTGCCGGTGCGCGCCCGCTCGGCCAGCGGTTCCAGCGCCGCCGCGATTTGGAACAGCGACATCCGATCGGCATTGCGTAGCACCGGAACCATCAGGCCCGCGTCCGTCGCTGCGGCCACTCCGATGTGATAGCTCTTGCGCAGGACGATCTCGTCGCGTTCGGTATCCAGCATCGCGTTCAGCGTCGGATACTTCTTCAGTCCCGACACCACCGCCTTGATGAGGAACGGCAGGAACGACAGCTTGATGCCACGCTCGGCGGCTCGCTTTTGGGCTCGCTTGCGCAGCGCCACCAGCTCGGTCACATCGCACTCTTCGACGTAGGTAAAGTCCGCCGTCTGAAGCTTCGATCGAACCAGGTTGTCGGCGATCTTTTTGCGCAGCCCTCGGAACGGAACGCGCTCATCTTCGGCATGGACCGGCACCGAGACCGGCACAACCTGCGGCAGTGCGACGGGCTTTGCGGCAACCGGCGCTTCCACGGCCTGAGCCACCGGCGCAGCTTTCGGCGCAGCGACGGGTGGAACACTCTTGTCCGACGAAGCACGACGAACATCATCGCGTGTGATCCGTCCGCCAGGGCCGCTGCCGACCAGCGTTCGGATGTCGATGCCAAGGTTTCGGGCAAGCTGTCGCGTCGCTGGAGTCGCCAGGACCTTGCGTCCAGCCGCTTCCGCCGCCGATACCGTCTGCACCGGAGCTGACGCTGCCACTTGGGCCGCTGCTGCCGGGGCCTGTGTCGTCGCTGGCTGTGCTGGTGCTGGCTGATGCGCGGGTGCTGGCTTGCTGCCAGATCCATCGGTATCGATGACGATCATGACCTGACCGACGGCGCACAGCTTGCCTGCTTCGACCATCAGCTTGGCCACTTTGCCAGCACGCGGCGTCGGGATCTCGACGGTCGCCTTGTCGGTCATGACCTCGACCATCGGCTGGTCTTCGCGCAGGGTGTCACCCTCTTTGACCAGCCAGCGGACGATCTCGCCTTCGACGACGCCTTCGCCAATGTCGGGAAGTCTAAACTCGAGGGCCATGACTAAAACCTCGCGGTTTCGGCGATTGCTTTGGCAACACGCTCAGGCGACGGCAGATATTCCATTTCCAGCGTGTACGGGAACGGCGTATCGAGTCCAGCGACGCGGGCAATCGGCGCTTCCAGGTGCAGCAGCGCTTTTTCCGCGATGATCGCCGACAGCTCGGCCCCGAAGCCGCAGGTCTTGGGCGCTTCGTAGACAATCACGACGCGGCCCGTCTTGCGCACCGACTCCAGGATCGTCTCGGTATCGAGCGGCACCAGCGTACGCAGATCGATGACTTCTGGATCGAAGTCGCCCGCGCCTTGCTTTTCGACGGCTTCCAGCACCGTGTGGAGCATCGCGCCATAGCACAGCACCGTCACGCCCTTGCCGGGACGCACGACCTTGGCTTGGCCAATCGGAATCGTGTATTCCCCTTCGGGCACTTCACCGCGCGCCGCACGATAGATTCGCTTGGGCTCCATAAACAGAATCGGATCTTCTTCGCGCATCGCCGACAGAAGCAGACCCTTGGCATCGTACGGGCTCGACGGAATCACGATCTTCAGACCCGGCGTGTGGGCAAAGTACGCTTCAGGCGACTGCGAGTGATAGTGACCACCGCGAATGCCGCCGCCGTATGGCGTGCGAATGACCATCGGGGCTGGATACTCACCGCCCGAGCGATAGCGGAACTTGGCCAGCTCGTTCACGATCTGGTCAAACGCCGGGAAGATGAAGTCGGAAAACTGGATCTCAGCGACGGGGCGCAGACCATACAGCGCCATACCGATCGCCGATCCGATGATGCCAGCCTCGGCGAGCGGCGTATCCATCACGCGCTCTTTGCCAAACTCTTCCTGAAGGCCGGAAGTGGCACGGAAGACACCGCCGAAGTTGCCGACGTCCTCGCCGAGAACCACGATGTTTCCGTTCTTGCGCATCTCGATGCGCAGGGCGTCGTTGACCGCTTGGATGATGTTATATACGGGCATGTCGAAGAAAGCTCCTCAAAGGGGCGGTCTAACCGTGTCCTAGCTTCTGACGGGGCATGGTGAGCAGCTCGGCGAGCTGTTCGCGTAGCTGAGCCGTCGGCTGCGCATAAACGTCCTCGATGAGCGAGATCAGAGGTGGCGTTCCGACCGTCTCAACGTGCTTGAGCGCGGCGCTGATCTCTTCGGTCAGCTCTTCGCGGTACTTCGCGTCAATCGCTGGCGTCAGGATGCCTTTTCGCTCGAGGTAACGGCTAAAGCGAGCCACCGGATCACGACGTTCCCACTCGCGGACTTCGTCGTCTTTGCCCTTGCGGTACACCGACGGATCGTCCGACGAGGAGTGTGCGGCACGGCGATAGGTCAGCGCTTCAATCAGCGTCGGACCTTCCCCAGCACGGGCACGAGCCGCAGCCGTTCGCGTCGCAGAGATCATCGCCAGGATGTCATTTCCGTCGACGAGCAGACCAGGGAAGCCGTAGCCAAGCGCTTTGTGCGCGATGCTCGGCGAAGCGGTCTGAAGCGCCAGCGGTGTCGAGATCGCCCAGCCATTGTTGCGGCAGACGAAGATGACCGGCGCTTTCCAGACGCCCGCGAAGTTGAGGCCGACGTGAAAGTCGCCCGGCGACGTCGTGCCTTCCCCGAAGAACACCGACACCACCGTGTCGTGCTTGAGGATCTGAGCCGCTCGCGCCGTGCCGACCGCCTGCGGAATCTGCGTTCCGACCGGCGATGAGATCGACACAAAGTTTCCAGCGCGGAAGCTGTGGTGAACCGGCATCTGACGACCCTTCACCGGATCCTCTGCGTTGCCGAAGAGCTGATTGGTGAAGTCGTGGATCGAGTAGCCTCGGAAAAAGGCGATGCCCGGCTCGCGATACGACGGATAAATCCAGTCGGACTGCTTGAGCGCGTAGGCAACGCCGAGCTGGGTGGCTTCCTCGCCGGTGGACTGCATATAGAAGCCGAGTCGTCCCTGACGCTGGAGCTTCAGATAGCGGTCGTCGATGAGCCGAAGCTTGATAAACTCGCGATACAGACGCAGACAGTCCGCGTCGGGAATATCGGGCACCAGGCTCGGGTCAATGTCGGGTCGGAGGTTGCCTTCGTAGTCAAGGATCGAAAACGGTGGTGGCGCCTTATCGGCGACAATCGCACCGGGCGGTAGAGCAACTTGGGTCATGGAACGTGGATTCCCCATGAAAGGACTGCGGCCTTTTTATCCCCCTCCTCATCGTTTGGTCAAGCTGGGCCGCGGCCCGCGCGCGCGCTTCTACCCGGCCTGGGTCGGCGCTGCGGACGTCGAACGCACTCGCTTTTCTGACGCAGCCGCGAATCGGAAGTGTGCGTGACTGCTGGGTGATCCCGGTTCCAGAGGGACAAGACCTTGACAGAGCCAGAGAGCGGGCACTACAAGCTGAGGCCAATGAGTCGATTTTTGCTTGCTCTGCGCTGCTTCTTTGCGGTGCTGCTTCGCTTTCGGTTGCCTGACGATGCGGTGCGCTTGCTGCCGCCGGACGCAAAGCGGCTGCCGGATGGCAAGCCTGTGAATCGGACGGACGCTGCGCAAGACGCTGTCGCGAAAGCAAAGCCGGTCGAAGCAAAGCCGGTCGAAGCAAAGCCGGTCGAAGCAAAGCCGGTCGAAATAAAGCCTGCGGAGCCAAGCGCTGCGGATCGCGATG
>CALMML010000377.1 GCA_937868485.1 uncultured Myxococcales bacterium
CTATCAAAGTCGCCCTCTGCAGTATCGCTTCGCTCAGAGTGTCGTCTTGCTTGGGCGTGCCCAGGACAACGATCTCCGCATGGCTGATCGCTATGCATCCGCGCATCACTGCATGGTTCTGTGCTTCGAGGGACGCTTCCTTGTCCGTGACAGAAACAGTCGCAACGGCACCAGAGTGGCCGGGCGCTGGGTACACGGGGAGGTTCCGATTGCGGTGGGCCAAGAGATACAAATCGGAGAGACAATCCTTCTTCTTCAGCTTGAAACAGAGGAAATCCCGCGCTCAGTGACTCTGCCGCTTGGACCACTTCATCTGGATCTGGGAACCACTCCCCCGCAGGGTCACAGGGTTCCTCCATTCAAGCACCCACATGATGACTTCACCTACGAACAGACCCCAGTACCAGGTCAGGTATCGAGCACCAGTGTCTCTGTATCCCCGCAGATTCGACCCGCGAAGGCACCGACTCGCGCGTCTCTGCGATCGCTCATCGAGCACGTGATCCACCACGCCGCGCAGCTTCGAGCCTTGCTGGTGGACTACTTTCCTGATCTGGCGAAGCAAATACCGCCCGACATGGAGCGCTTGAGCGTCGTATCACTGCTGCTCGAAAGAGAGCCTGCACTCAATGTGCTGCGCTGCCTGCAGCTAGCCTTCCCACAGGAATGCGCAGAACACTGGGCACTCCTAAGATGGGGATAGGAATCCGGCAGACCACCAAGTCGAAAGGGACCGACTGATTCCTTGCGGTAGGTCGATGCCCGCAGCGCTTCTTATCGTGGCGCCTTCCCCAACTGAATCGCTACGGCAAGGGCGTTGGCCAGGAGAACTGCACAAGCGACGAATCAGCGATTCCTTCAAGAAGGAAGAGACTGAGAATCCGCAACAAGGCGAAAAGCTACCCAACGAGACGACCCCGATTGGGAAAACAAACAAGAACAACTAAGCCTTTTTCTGCTCCACAACGATCCGATTCCCTCTCCCGTTGATCTGGATGCCGTCGATTTGTTGACTTGCGACTTCGCTGACATCCCCGCGCCCATACTGTCCAACCTGAATGAAACAATTGTCACCGTCCGTTTTGATCGAACCAATCCGTTGCGTTTGCCCGGATGGAACCGACGAATCGCCATGGATGGTGTCTTGGGACGCAAAAGCATCAGCCGCAGCAAAGCGAATCCGGCTCGCGTCTACGCTGCTGCGAACGTATAGCCTGGGTATCGATGTCGAGTCAGCCGGCATCGATTCCGAGAGTGCCATCTGCGCCCGTCCCAGCGCGAAGGATTCTACAAGGTTCTTCCCAAACGAAATCGCTTCATAGAATCCGGCAGCAAAGGCGATCGCTACTGCATCCGTCACCTCTCGGGACATACCAACCACACACGGGATCGATGAGGCGATGGCCTCTGCTTGGATCGCGGAGAAGCACGCATTGAGGACCACACACTTGATGCTGTCTTGGAAGGATTCAAATACCCGCCGCAGTGCTTCGGCAGAAACCGGTTGGGTCGTAAGATCTCTATCCTCGACAAAGTACAGCTCTCCTTCTTTTGACCCATGTCCGCTAAAGTGGACGATGTCTGGCCGATGCTCTAACAGTACCGTCGGCAGATCCGTAGCGCGCAGGGCCGGGGCGATATGGATCTCGAACAACTCCCGATACCGTCCTCTCCGGACTCGCGATGTAATAAGTCGGATCTCCTCGTCTAGCCGCAGTGTTGCGGTGTCCGATGGATTCGCCGTCACGAACAAGATTTTGATCGTGCGAGTACTCCCAGGTGTCGAAGACATCGGGCTGGTGTTCATGGCCACATCTCCTGAACATCCAAAATTTCGCGGGCCAGTGCATCCATCTGCTCAGCGGTTCCAAGTGCACGAATTAAGGGGGCCATGCTGCTGATCGAGGTCATTAGTTGTGACCGCGTATTGCCTCGATCTCTGAGTACCCCTAATAGATGCTTCAGGAGCATTTCACGTTGGCTGGGATCTTTGTCTGCCAACCGTGCACCGCACAGACCTAGGGTGTCCAAGACTGGATCCTGTCCTCCGCTCTGCGAACGCTTGGTCACTTCGTGGATCAAACGGAATGCATCAAGGAGGAGTGACGAATCCATGCGACCGAATGCGTCCTGGAACGAATGTACCCCTTGGGGGTAGCTTGTGTGCGGGATGCTTTCGACTGCCTCGCGGAGTGCACGTCCGTCCAAGTACGGCGACAGTTCAATGAGCAGGCGTGCACGGGAGTGGTTCTCAAGCGACTGCGCAGCCGTATGGAGTTGCGAGACAAGCACCTGTCGTAAGGTTCCAGGAACTCGCTGAAGAAGGCCATTGTGTCTGATGGAGAGTTCGGCAGACATGCTGCAGAGTAACGGTACTACTGTCGAAAGGTGGCGCTCTTCGAGAAACGGAGCGACAGCCCACAGCGCCGTTATTCTGTTGTCGTTCGACGAATGGCCCGGTCGTTCATAGAGACGCGCGATCGACAGCAGCTCATCGACAATCCCGACACGCCTGGGCTCTTGAACATGCGGGAGGAGCTGCGCAGTCACACCACTGCCTGGCACTGGATGCATTCGCCGGGATTCTTCCAGCAGTTCCTGGATGATGGACTCACGGCGTTCCGATGACAGTGCTGGCAACAGAGAGCAGATGTCCGAAACCCAGACTCGCGGCAGCTCGGAGAGAATGTGTTCCGCCCGTTCGGTCGTGAGATGTCTGCCGATGATGCCAATTGCCGTGTGGATCGAATAGATTCTCTGTTGCTGTGCGGAGGACATATGTCCCAGTCGTGAGCGTTCCCCCTGGGCAACTGGTATGGCTCGCAGACTCTCTAACTCGGAGGACACTTCTCTGAGGTCTGCCTGCAACTTGTTGTAAATTTCTTCGATCGTCGCTCTTCGGATTTCATCGCGCGCATGCTGCATCACGAAGTACTGTGTGTGGATCTGAGGATGAAACAAGATTGGTTTTGCAGCGTCCACTGCGAGAGTGATTGCCTCATCTTTCAGACTCATTGGCGTCCGCGAAAGAGCCGCCAATGCGAGGAACCGTTCTTGAGGCGTCGAGAAGGATGTTGCACGGTTCAGAAGATCACGGCAGATGCCGGGGGTGGGCTCCAAATGGGCTGCCGCGACCATTGCCACAGCGGCATCATTGATCCGCTGCGATCTCCTTAACGAATCGCGGAGCGCGCAGATCTTTTCTTCGTCCGATTCCAAATGCGGCACCACTTCCGTCAATTGATGAAATGATGTGCGTGAGTCCGTTTGATTCGAATAGAGCTCCAGGAACATGCGGCGGGCACGCTGGATGGCTTCTGACGGAATATTCTCAGATTGCTTGAGGATGCTCGATAGTTCGCAGACCTGCTTCCAGCTGTCTTGCTTGCTCAGCATCTCCAATCGGGTTCGCCAGACCTTCGTCCAGTATGGCTCTGGCAACCGGTATGGTTCTGGCAACGAGGAGGCAAGGCGCCGCATCGTCGAGTCCACAGCGGTTTCGTCGGTCGTGGCAAGGTCCGACATCAGTTGCAGGAGTGCTTGAACCGCTGATTCGGTGGGGTTGGCCAAGCAGATGTCCGCCAAGAGCCCGAGGCGATCTGGCTTCCCTGCAATCTGATCCCATGACGACTCAAGAGTCAGAAGGACAGTTTCGCGCAGTGGATTTGTGCAGCGGGGCAGCAGGTACAACAGTCCCCGCACACGTGCCAGCGCAGTTGGCACCGTCAGGATGTATGTCACCGCTTGAGGGACAAACTCATCGGACAGGTTGGTACACAGCTGCTCAATCAAACCCATCATGTCATCTGGTAGGGCATTCTGCAGAGCGTCCCCAAGGACTGATACTCTTTCTTCTGGGGGTAACAGGTCTGCCGCGCGCACGAGACCCACAGCCCGCTGCTCTTCATTCGCAGTGGCTCGAATGATCGCAACGACCTGCTCCTTACGACCGAGTCGAGCGAGCTGGATCAAGTATGTGATGTTCCAGGCCTTGAACCAGAGACTCGTAGCGGCATCAAGAAGTGCTGCACCAATGACGTTCATGTCTGCCGTTGACAGCAATGACTCAAGCATCGACCACCGATTAAAAGTGTCCAGATGTATCCACTGAACGAGAGAGTCGAGCTGACCCTCCTGAATCATTCGACGAACGACGTCTGCACCTGCTGTTTTGTCCACCAGAGGGAGCGCTTCCAGCACTTCGTGGAACGGATAGTCTTTGCTGTCACAGATGAACGCAGCGGTCAGCGCTTCGTGCAGAACGGACCCTGCTCGTTCAGGCGGAAGTGCCTTGAGCAGTCTTACGAGCTGATGCTTGCGGCTTGCTGAATCGGGAAACGAACGAGCAGCGGTTAGCCCTTCGTCCAGGAGTTCGAGCTGGGTCTGTGCATCAAAATACGAAAGACCCAAGGACACTCCAAAAACAAAAGGCCAGGGCCGGGGGAAGGCCCTGATTCGATCCAGTGCCTCCTTTCGCAACTGGTTCGCACGCACGGCCCATTCCTGCGGTACGTGTTGGATCACCGCGAACAGTGCCTCCACACATGAGACTCGACTGCGAAGAAGCCGAATCGCCAGAAGGGTCCCCTCCAGATGATTCGGAACCAAACGAGGGATGAGTCCCACAAGGAGCTCAACCGTCCCACGCTCGTGGTTAGTCCATTCCGTGGCGATGTCCAGTGCCTCAGAGAGCAGGCTCTCCGGAATGATCTTCAGAAGCTTGAGAGCTGGCGTTGTATGTTCCTGCCGAATGTGATCGAAACGTCCTAGATTTGCCACCCAGATCCGCAGATGGGCCAGAGCTTCCGCGGGGGTCATGACTCC
>CALMML010000378.1 GCA_937868485.1 uncultured Myxococcales bacterium
CAGCCCCAGCGGCAGCGCCGGCGACGCCAGAGGCGGTCAGCAAGAAAAAGCCCGTCGCAAAGACGCGCTAGATCGCGAGCTGTTTATCGCTCGCGCTCGTCGCTCGCTACTTTCCGTCGCGTAGGCCGTGGGCTGGCCAGCCTGCTCGCCACGCTGAGATCTCGTTGCCGTTTCCGCCTGCCGTCGAGACAGCCGTCACAGCTTGCGCCGACGATGCGTGAATTACAGCCGCAATGGCTGCCGTCTTCACCGTGTCATCATCGAGCGGGGCCGCCGTGAGTAGCGTCTGCTTGTGCGCTTCGATGTAGCCGGTGTTGTAGTTGCCCGCACGGAAGTCCGGTTCCTGCATCACGCGACGGTGAAACGACAGGTTGGTCTTGATTCCGCCGATCTGGTATTCGCTGAGCGCGCGGCTCATTCGATCGATGGCTTCGGCTCGCGTCGGAGCCCAGACGACCAGCTTCGAGATCAGGTTGTCGTAGAACATGCTGATCTCGGCGTTTTCATAGACGCCGCTGTCATTGCGTACCCACGGTCCCGACGGATTGCGCAGCCGCGTGATCTTGCCTGGCGACGGCAAAAAGCGCAGCGAGTCTTCGGCGCAGACACGAACCTCAATGGCGGCGCCGCGAAGCTGCAAGTCTTGCTGACGGAACGGCAGTGGATGACCTTCTGCGACGCGAATCTGCAAGTGAACCAGATCGAGCCCCGTCACCATCTCCGTCACAGGATGCTCGACCTGAAGCCGCGTGTTCATCTCCAGGAAGTAGAAGTTGCGATCCTCGGACAGCAGGAACTCGCAGGTGCCCGCACCGACGTAATCGACTGCCGCCGCTGCGCGCGCTGCGACTTCGCCCATCTGCTTGCGTAGGTTTTCGTCGAGAACAGGGCAGGGCGACTCTTCAACGACCTTTTGATTGCGACGCTGGACCGAGCAGTCACGCTCGAACAGATAGACGTAGTTGCCGTGGCGATCGCCGAAGATCTGGATTTCGACGTGACGAGGCCGAATGATCGCCTTTTCCAGATACACGGTGTCGTCGCCAAATGCCGCTTTGGCTTCGCGCTTGGCGCTTTCAAAGGCAGCGGGAAACTTGTCTGCCGCATCGCACAGTCGCATGCCGCGTCCACCGCCACCCGATGCCGCTTTGAGCATGACCGGGAAGCCGATCCGCTCGGCGGCTTGCAGTGCGGTTTCGACGCTGGGAAAGCCGCGACCGTCTTCACCGTTGTCTCCCGGCACCGTCGGAACACCGGCTTGCTGCATCTTGATGCGGGCGCGGGTCTTTTCACCCATCTGACGCATGGCCGACGCGGGCGGACCGATGAAGATGAGCCCGCGCTTTTCACAGGCTTCGACAAACTCGGCGCGCTCGGACAAAAAGCCGTAGCCGGGATGAACCGCGTCGGCACCCGCTTTGACCGCCGTGTCCGCGACCTTGTCTATGTCGAGATAGCTTTCCTTCGGCTGGGGCGCTCCGATGTGAAACGCCTCGTCGGCCATTCGCACATGAAGCGCGTTGCGATCCGCATCCGAGTACACGGCCACGCTGCGGATTCCCAGCTCGCGACAGGCGCGAATGACTCGCACCGCAATTTCGCCACGGTTGGCGATCAGGATCTTTCGAATGGGCTTGATCGTCATCTTGGGCGACGATTAACCCCGTTTGCTTGGCGCTTTGTCAAGCCATGCGAGTCGCAAGCGCGCGCTCTTCGGGCAGCTGCCACAGCGCGGACTCCGGCGGCACATCTTCCTGACCGCTTACGTACAGTCGCAGATCCGATCCGCCTCGATGAATCAGCCACAGTCCGTACGACAGAAGCGGCACGCGACCTGGATGCGAGAGCGGAACCAGCCGCATGCCATCGCCTTCTCGTCGTCGCTGGTAATGCCACAGGAGCCGTCGTCCGCGCAGGCCTCGATCGTTTGGCAAAAACCACAGCGGATCGTAGAGCACCACGTCTTTTACCCCGAGCCGCAGAAAGTGCATCATCAGCCCGTCTTCTGTCGACACTGGACTATCGACCAGGTGCACGACGAGCTGCGGCGCAGGACCGCGTTCCCAGACCTTCCAATACCGAAGCTGCTCGTCGGAATCGACGCCTTCCATCACGTACAGATCAGGAACGACGCGCGCCAGTCGATCGGTCGGGTTGTAATAAAACGGTAGGTCGGTTCCGACGCGGACATTGGCGTCGGGTCGGGTTCTCCGAAAGTAGTCGCGCAGCAGCCGACACAGCTGCGTCTTCATCCAAACGGGTGAGATGAACTCACCAAACTCCGGTCTACTCTCTGGCGTGCCCACGCGACGGTTCTCCTTGCCCATCGTACTTGACTCGGAACAGAGGGCAAGAGCCAGCGCGGAATTTGTGGCTGCTATCGTGTGCGCACTCCGTGATACAAGTGCGGCCCATGTTTCAGCGTCGGTCGCTCCTGCTTGCCTGGAGCGCGTTCATTCTGGTCGTCTTCGGGCTCTTCAATTCGTGTGCAACGCACCGCGTGCAGCGACAGACGGGCGCGTATCTGGCCAAAGGAACCTGGACGGTGTCTGCTCCTCTCTTTGTTCGCGTGCTGCGCGTGCTCGGAACGGACGACGGAGACATCAGTCGCTATCAGGCATACAGCCGCGCGATGCTCGGGCAGTCGTATCAGTCCTATTACATTCGCTCGCTCGATGAGTGGATGAAGGACACCGATGCATTTGATAACGGCAAAGATCCCGATGATCCCGAGCAGAGTCCGCCGGTCACTCCGTCGCGTGCGCTCACTCCGTACAAAGACTATCTGGTTGAATATCCGCCCGGATTTTTTCTGTTTGCGCTGCCTCCGACGCTGCTAACGGGAGACAAAGGGCTCGATCGCTATTCCTTTTGGTTCGGAACCCTGATGGGAGTCTTGCTCCTATCGTCGCTGTGGCTGAACATACAGGTTGCAAAGAGAGTGGCTCCGCAGCTTCCTTCCGATCGACTGGTGCGCTTTACTGCGGCCTGTCTGCTGGTGCTTGGAACCATTTCTCTGCGACGGTATGACGCGGCGCTGTCGTTTTCTTTGTCCTTGCTTCTGTTTGGCTGTGTAACGCAGCGTCCGATCCTGGCAGGAGCCGCCCTGGCGCTCGGGATTGTCACCAAAGGAATGCCGATTTTGGTCGCTCCGCTGGTGGTCTTTTACTTTCTATCCATGAAGCGGTTTCGGGATCTGGCGCTGGCCACCGCAAGCGGAGTGCTGGTCGGGCTGCTGGTCGGGCTCCCGTTTGCACTGGCGGCAGGACGACATCTGTTTGACATGTTCAGCTATCACGGCATGCGGCCCCTTCAGGTGGAAAGCACCTTCGCCGCGCTGCTCGTCTTGTCGCATGCGCTGTTTGGAACCAAGCTCGCGATTGCGCATACCTACGGATCGATGAACATCGTCGGAACAGGAGAGCCGCTGCTTCGCGTCTTCGCGTCGATTCTTCCGCTTCTGTCTCTGCTGGGTGTGTGGCTGTGGTCCTTTGTTTCGTTCCGTCGTGCACCCGATCAGTCGGCGCGTGATCGAGCGCTGACGCTGTCGATCTGTCTGGTCTTGGTTGGACAGATGACGCTCGGGAAAGTGTTCAGTCCGCAGTACCTGACGTGGCTGATTCCCATCGGAATGCTCGCTTCGCTCATCCAAGATCAGGCGGGACGCTGGCTGCTGTTTGCGACGATGGCGCTGACGTTTTTCATCTTCCCGATTTCCTATCACCTGTCTTTGGCGGGCACGATGCATCCGCTGTTTGGCTCTGTCCTGCTGGTGCGGAACCTGTGTCTGCTCGCGTGGGCGGTTCGTCTGCTGCTTCCTTCGCGCAGCGTCGTGGCGATGTCGATTCCGAGCGCAGAAGCAGCGTAATCACCTTTGACCTGCGACCGCTCGTCGTGCTACGCGGGCGGCATGCGCGTCGACAGATCGTCCGAGGGACCACGCCCTCTGTTTTCCTACCGCCCCTACTGGGCGCATCGCTTTGGCGTGGCTCCGTTTTTGCCGCGAAGTCGTGCCGAGATGGACGAGCTAGGCTGGGAAAGCTGCGACGTCATCTTGGTGACAGGTGATGCGTACATCGATCATCCCAGCTTCGGCATGGCGCTGATTGGACGACTGCTGGAAGCGCATGGATTTCGCGTAGGAATCTTGGATCAGCCCGCGTGGGATTCCGTCGCGTCGTTCCAAGAGCTGGGGCCTCCCAATCTGTTTTGGGGCGTCACCGGCGGCAACATGGACTCGATGGTGAATCGCTACACGAGCGATCGCCGCATGCGTTCCGATGATGCGTACTCTCCGAACGGAATCGGTGGACTGCGTCCCGATCGATCCGTGTCTGTCTATACCAAGCGCTGTCGCGAAGCGTATCCCGGTGTTCCGGTTGTGATTGGCGGAATCGAAGCAAGCCTGCGACGGATTGCGCACTACGACTACTGGTCAGACAAAGTCCGTCGATCGGTCCTTGTGGAATCCGGTGCGGATCTGCTCGTGTTCGGAAATGCAGAGCGTGCCATCGTCGAGATCGCGCATCGCTTGGGAGCCGGAAAGGACATCTCCGAGATTCGTGATCTGCGCGGAACAGCGTTTGTTCAGTCGATTCCCATGGGCTTTACAGAGATCGACTCCACGCGCATTGACAAGCCCGGACGCGTCGATCCGAAGCCGAATCCCTACGCGATGGAAGAGGAACGGAAAGAGGCTCCTTGTGAGACCGGACAGAGTCCTTCCGAGACGCCCCTGCATCAGATTTCGCTGACGA
>CALMML010000379.1 GCA_937868485.1 uncultured Myxococcales bacterium
CTGCTGCGTGGCGATGACGAAGATCGTAGTGCGCAAGTGGGCGCGGGATCTCTGCCGCCTGGGACGCAGCTGGCTTGGCAGGTGGAAACGGCGGCGCTACAGCGTCAGTGTCGGGAAGACGTCGAGCGGATGCTGCGCGAAGGAAAGCTGCGTAGCCAGGATCTGCTGCCGCTGCTTGAGGAGTGCGACGACAGTGAGCCGGGACGCTTTTCGGATCTGCTCGCCGGGAGCATTCATCTGCCGCCGCCGGACGCACAGGCGCTTTTGGGTCTGCAAAGTGGGCTGCTGCGGCTGCAAAAGCTGGCGACGCAGCTTCGTCGAGAAGTCGAGCTGCTTCAGATTCAAGAAGGAATTCGGGCGCGGACCAAGGACTCCCTGAGTCGGGCGCAGCGAGAGCACTTTCTTCGTGAGCAGCTTCGGCAGATTCACTCGGAGCTGGATGGTTCCGACGATGAGCTGGGCGAGCTACGTCGGCAGCTTCAGCAGGCATCGCTGCCCGGCGAAGTTCAGTCGGAAGCGGATCTTCAGCTGCGACGACTGGCGACGATGCAAGCGCACAGTGCCGAAGGACAAGTGATTCGTGCGCACCTGGCATGGCTCGTCGAGCTACCGTGGCAGTCGCTGACCTCTGATCGACTGGACTTGGCGGCGGTTGCGAGGCTGCTCGATGAAGAACACTTCGGCTTGGAGGTGGTGAAGCAGCGTCTGCTGGAGTTTGTGAGTGTGCTCAAGCTAAGACGGCATGCGATCGGGCTGCCTCGTCGGCTGGGGACGGTGCTGTGTCTGTGCGGACCGCCGGGTGTGGGCAAGACGACGCTGGCTCGCTCGCTGGCGAGGGCGCTGGGACGACGCTTTGTGCGGGTTGCGCTGGGTGGCATTCGAGACGAAGCGGAGATTCGTGGTCATCGTCGGACCTACGTCGGTGCAATGCCGGGTCGTCTGATCGCTGGCATTCGTCAAGCCGGTTCGCGCAATCCGGTGATGCTGCTCGACGAGCTAGACAAGCTGTGTGTCGACGCGCACGGGGATCCGTCGGCGGCGCTGCTCGAAGCGCTCGATCCAGAACAGAACGCAGCGTTTCGCGATCACTATTTGGGCGTGCCGTTCGATCTGTCGGAAGTGCTGTTCATTGCGACGGCGAACAACCCGGAAAAGATCCCCGAAGCGCTGCGCGATCGCTTGGAACTGGTGCAGCTGTCCGGCTATAGCGACGACGAAAAACTGGGGATTTTGGGACAGCACATCTTGCCGCGTGCGCTGTCGGATGCGGGGCTTGTGCCGACGTATTCGGTGCGATTTACCGATCAGGCGCTGCGCTCGCTGGCGACGGAATACACGCGGGAAGCGGGCGTGCGCGATCTGACGAGACAGGTCGAGACGATCTGTCGCAGGCTGGCCAAGCGCATCGTTGAGCAGGAAGATCTGACGGAGCCTCAGCTTCCGTTTGATCCGCAGGTGGCCAGTCATCAAAAGCCCGAGGCGCAGCTTCCGCTCACAGGGATGAAGCTGCCGCAGCGATCGGGACCGACGCCGCTTTTGGTCAGTCGTCGCGAGCTTGTGCGGCTGCTGGGTGTGCCGGGGCTGCCTCAGCTTCGGGCGGTAACAGCCAGTCGGGTCGGGGCGGCGCTGGGTCTGGCCTGGACGCCGGTGGGCGGCGAGATCCTGA
The DNA here is from genome assembly GCA_937868485.1 of uncultured Myxococcales bacterium. Classification (GTDB taxonomy): domain Bacteria; phylum Myxococcota_A; class Polyangia; order Palsa-1104; family JAEUJZ01; genus JAEUKA01. The sequence goes on from CALMML010000379.1 coordinate 1,667, forward strand.
CGGTGGAAACGCAGCGACTGTCGGGTTCCGCCGGACTGCATCTGACCGGACAGCTCGGCGACGTGATGCGAGAGTCGGGACAGACGGCGCTAAGCTTTGCGCGGGCCTGGCTTCGCGATCGCGGCGTTGCGACGGACCCGTGTGAGATCCACGTTCACGTCCCGCAAGGTGCGATTCCGAAAGATGGTCCGTCTGCGGGTGTGACGGTGGCGGTGGCGCTGACCAGCTTGCTGTCGGGCATTGCCGTGAAGCCAGGCGTGGCGATGACGGGAGAGCTGACGCTTCATGGTCGAGTTCTTCCCGTCGGTGGTATCGGTGAAAAACTGCTGGCAGCACGGCGCGCGGGAATCAAGACCGTGATTGTGCCGCGCGACTGCGAGCCCCACGTTCGTACACTTCCAGCCAGCGTTCGCAGAGGTCTGCGCGTTGTGCTAGTCGCTGATATGGATGAACTGCTCACCGAAGCCCTGGTGAGCTTGCCAAGCAAGGCACATACTAGTGACCACGTCGGCCTGACCGACTCCAACGCCAAGTCCACGACGCTTCGCCATGGCACTTCTCGCAAATCGTAACCATACGATCCAGCTCGTGTACTGCGGGCCGCTCGGATCGGGAAAAACCACCAACCTGCGTCGGCTCGCAGCGTGGCTGCCTGATCGCTTTCGCAGTCGCTTGCTGACGGTTGATAGTCCGGTGCGACGCACGGCGGGGGACGATTCGTCGACGCAGTGTTTCGATCTGTTGCCGATCGTGCTCGACACCGACCAGGGACGACTGAAGCTGCGGCTGATTTCGGTTCCGGGCAACCGAATGTACGAGCCGGTGCGACGGCTGCTGCTGCGCGGTGCCGACGGTGTGGTGTTTGTTGCAGACGGAACATTGCCGCAGGAAGAAAACCAGAAGAGCTTTGCGGAGCTGCGCACCAGCTTGCGGGAAAACGGTCGAGCGCCGGACTCGATGCCGCTGGTGATTCAGCTCAACAAGAGCGATGCGAGTGCGCCCAAGACCAGCGTCGAACAGGCGCAGGCTCTTTGCTGTGAGCGCAGCGACGTGGCTGTGATTCCTGCCTGTGCCGAGCGGGGAACTGGCGTTGCTCAGACGGTGCTGCACCTGATGCGAATGGTCTGGCCGACGGCGCTGCATGAACATGAGTCGCTTGCGTCGCTGGGACTTGATCTTCCGCAGATGCTGGGTCGGCTGCGTCTGCGACTTCAGGTTCGTGACGATGAGCTGCTGGGAGGTGACACTCCATGAGCGCATCTTTGGCCGTCAGTGGACATGATCTTCTCTCGGTGTCGCTGTCGAAGCTGCTATCGCAAGACGAGCTGGGACTTTTGCATGCCGCGAGTGACGTGGGCTGTGAGCTGTCGCTGGTCGATCTCGACGGCGTTGCGGTTGTCGGTCAGCGTCCTCCCGACGCGGTGCTTTCTGCGGTCAAGACGGGCGCACCCAGCGTGATTGAGTCGGAAGGTCACAGCTATCTTGGTGCGACGTTTTTCCACGATGGCGATGAGCTGTGTCGCATTGTCTGTCGGATGTCCGACGGCAAGCAGGGCAGGGCGCATAGCCTTCGCTCGGCGCACTATCTGATTCGACTGTCCGAGACGCTGCTTCAGTCGGCTGTCCGACGAGAGCTTGCGACACGGCTTCATCATCTACAGGTCGAAGAGTCGTATCTAGAGCTTCTGCAAAAGAGCCAGCGACTGGAGCAGGCCGTTGCGCGGATGAAGGACTCGGAGCGGATCAAGACGTCGTTTTTGGCGACGGTCTCGCACGAGCTGCGGACACCGCTGACGTCGGTGATTGGCTATACCGAGATGGTGCTGGAAGGCATGGCCGGTCCGATCAGCGACGAGCAGCGCGAATACCTCGACACGATCTTGGCCAAGAGCGATCAGCTTCATCAGCTGATCTCGAAGCTGCTCGACGTGTCGCGACTGGAAGTGTCGAGCGTTCAGCTGGTTCGTGCCTGCGTGGATCTAAACGGGCTGATTCAAGATGTGGTGCGTGCGCTGGGTCCACAGCTGCGACGGAAGCGAACGCGGATACAGCTGCTGTTGTCGGATGCTCAGCCGTCGCTACAGGCCGATCGTGACAAGCTGCGGCAAGTGCTGGAAAACCTGATCGGCAACGCCATCAAGTTCACGCGCGACGAAGGTGAAGTGCAGATCAGCGTCGAGCCTTGTCTGTCCGAAGCGGGCGATGGGCGGGTGCTTATCTCGGTCTGCGACAACGGAATTGGGATTCCGGCGCATCTGCACGACAAGGTGTTCGACGCGTTTTATCAAGTGGATAACTCGTCGACGCGGCAGCACGAAGGATCGGGGCTTGGACTGCTGCTGGTTCGTCGCTACATCAGCGCGCACGGCGGCAAGGTCTGGATCGAAGACAGACCGCAGGGCGGAACCATCTTCCGAATCAGCTTGCCGACGGGCTCGTAGCGTCGTTAGCGATACATCGAGTCGAAGTTGGACAGGATGAACTCGTCCACCATCGACGGATCGGGAATGTGCATCAGCATTCCGTACATCGCGGCGACGCCTTGGGCTGCAAGCTCGGGATGCGCGACGATGTGGGCGACGCACTCGCGAAGATCAGACAGATAGCGATCCGCGACTGGCGCATGCGCGGGCGTGATGGTCAGGTGAATCGCCGTCGGAAACTGCTGACGATCGATGTGCCAGCCGCGCTCTTCCATCTGATCGGCGATGGCCATCAAATCGGGGCCGTGGGACGCGAAGGCAAACACGCCGCAGTCCGGCTTCCCGAGGACGAACAGCTCGGGAATCGCGGAAATGCCGTCCATCAGCTTCTGCGTCGTCGCCATGATCGTCTTGGCGATGCGCAGAAATCCTTCTTCCCCGAGCGACTGGAGGCTTGCCCACGCAGCGGCAATGGCGCCACCGGGTCGCGTTCCGAGGACCGTCGCAGAGCCAAACAGCCCGCCGGGCCAGCCTGAGTACACATAGAACTGGTGACGACGCAGCGCGGGCGTTCGATACAGCACCGTCGACGCACCCTTGGCCGCAAAGCCGTATTTGTGCAGATCCGCCGAGATCGAGGTCACACCAGGCACCGTGAAGTCAAACGGCGGCACCGGATGGCCTGCTTTGCGCACAAACGGCAGGGTAAACCCACCTACACAGGCGTCGACGTGAAGCGGCAGCGAGTGCTTTTGCGCCAGCGCCGACAGCGACTCGATGGGATCGACGACACCGTGCGGATAGGCTGGCGCTGAACCCACCAAAAACAGCGTCTGCGGCGTGATCGCTCGTTCCATCGCAGCGACGTCAGCGCGAAAGTCTGGACCGGGCGGAATCAGCACCGGCCTGACGCCCAGATAGTGCGCGGACTTGAGCAGCGCGGGATGTGCCGTCGTCGGTAAGAGCATCTCCGGCGCGGTGATGTGCGGTCGCTCTTTGCGCGCTTGATCGCGATAGGTCTTCGTCGCCAAAAACAAGCTCTCGGTGCCGCCCGAGGTCATCGACCCCACAACCTGATCGTCGCCACCGAGCAGCCCGGCGACCATCGCGACCACTTCCGTTTCCATGCGTCGCAGGCTCGGGAACGCCATCGGATTGAGCGCATTTTCGGCCAAAAACAGCGAATACGCGTCGCGCAGAAGCTGAAGGTGCTCGTCGGTGTCGTGATAGACAAGGCTGAACGTGCGGCCATCGTGCCAGCGTGCGTCTCGACTGCGCATCGCTTGCATCTCGGCGAGAACTTCTTGTGGCGCACGGCTTTGACCGGGAAGCGTCGGGCGCAGCGAAGCGTTCGGCGAGGCCTGGTCAGTTGGAAGGGGGCTCGGGCTTTGGGTCTGCTCAGCGTTCGACATGGGCGAAGCGTATCACGGGCCCATTTGCCCGCATCACCGTCAGAGATCAAAGACCGCCAGCGCGCTCGCGTGGTTTGGTATGATTTTCGGTTAAGTAACGATGGCTACCGAGTCGGTTGTTCTCGATAAGCGCTTCCAGGTGGGGAAGGTTCTGGGGCGCGGCCCCTCGGGCGTGGTGCATCTTGCGACCGACCTAAACGGCGGCAGCGAGTGTGTGGTCAAGCGGATCCATCCCAAGTTTGCCAACCGCACCGTGCTCGATCGGGTTCAGTCGGTCTGCCACGCGGCGGCGGACATGATGCATCCGGCGGTGCTCGGCGTGCTGTATACGGGCTACGAGCCGTCGGGCGCGCTCTATCTGGTGTCGCCGTATGTTCAAGGGGAGTCGCTGCGTGCGCGGCTTTCACGCGGTGCGCTGTCGCTGACCGATACGCTGGAGCTTCTGGAGCCGCTCTGTTCGGCGCTGCAAGCGGCGGCGGAGCGCGATCTGGCGCATGGCTCACTGAGTCCGACGAACATCCTGCTGCCTCAGACGGGCGGCGTGCTGCTGTGTGACTTCGGAATGGCGCAGCTGCGGACGACGCCGGGGGTCAAGTGGGACGGTCCGCTGCACTCGATTGCGCCCGAGTGTCTGGAGTCGGGGGCGGTTCCTGCGACGGCGCGCGGCGATGTGTTTTCGCTCGGTACGCTGGTCTATGAATGCCTCATCGGTCAGCCGATGTTCGACGCCAAGTCGCTGGCTGCGTATCTGGCGATGGTGGGCACGCCGCCGAAGATGACGATTCGCCATCCGTCGTATGCGCACCTCGACGCCGTGTTGGAGATGGCTGCATCTGCCGATCCAGATGCCCGCTTTGCGACGGTCCACGCGCTGTGGCGTGCGCTTCAGTCGGCGCTGCTCGATCTGCCAGCGAGCTTGGCCAACAACCTGACGCGAGGCATGGCTCCGACGGCGAATCGCCATGGCTCCAGACCACCGCAGCCGACCAAGTCGGGGGCTTCCAATCCGCCGCAGCCGCGTACGACCGAGCGGTCGTTTCCGCCGCCACCTCCGCGCAAGAAAGAGCCGTCGAATCCGCCGTCGCGCAACGTCCAGGAAATGCCGACGCTGCAGATCGAAGAAGAGATCGAACAAGTGGTTGCGCCTGGACCGCCGCAGCCCGCAGGAAAGTCCGCCGCAAAACCTGCCGCAGCGTCGCCCAAGCAGCCTGAGCCACTGCCTCCGCCACCGGACTCTCAGCGTGGTTCGTCTGCGGCTCGCGCGTCGGCAGTCGGTGAAGCGAAAGCGCCGCCAGCTTCTGCGGTTCCGACGGTGCGCAATCCCGCAGTGCCACAGCCGGGCTCTCATGCGCCCGCCGGTCGTCATCGCGCGGTCGCGGGACTTCCTGCCTCGTCGGGGCCTGCTGGTGATCCGATCACACCGCGACCGAGCCGTCCCGATCCACAGCAAATCCTCCCGACCGATCCATCGTTTCGGCTGCGTCCGGCACCGGCTCCGCCTTCTCGCTTTGCGACGATGGCGCCGCTGTTTTGGGCCACTGTGGGCGGTCTTGTCGTTGGTGGATCGATGATCGCGGTGCAGTATGCATCCCGCGCTTCGCTCACGGCGGTTCGTCCGTCCGTGGTTTCGGTTGGCGATGTCGATGCACTGCTTCATCAAGCGGAAGCAGAGTCGTTTCAGCACAACTACAGCAGCGCGTCCGCGTACGCCGATCTGATCCTGCGCGTTCATCCGCAGCATCCACAGGCCAAGCTGATCATCGAGCAGTCGAGCGAACAGCTCCGTGTGAGCGCAGTCTACGGAGCCTTTCTGCGCGCCGCAGATCGCGACCAAGCAGACCTTGCAGTGGCGCTGTATCGAGAGCTTCCTCCCGGCTCTCCGTTTCGGACACAGGCTTGGGATCCGTTTATGAACGTGCGCAACTCCTTTGTCCGAAGGAGACTTGCGGTCGCAACGGCGGCTCTGTCTGCTGCGCAGTGTGAACAGATTCGCGAGCAGATCGAAAAGCTCTACTTCATTTCCGACAGTGCGACAGACTCTGCACTACAGCAAGGACAGCGACTGCTCGGGAAGTGCAAGAGCGAAAAAGGAGGCGAGCCTGTCTCTGTGAAAGAGTCCGTCAAAGAAAAGGACGACACAGAAGAGCGGGTCGCGCGCAGCGAAAAGACAGCCAAAGCGGCGAAGGCTGAAAAGCGAGAAGTGGTTGCGAGTGCAGAGCCGACTGAGCCGGTAAAGACGAAGAAGCGGAAGTCGAAAGCAGACAAGGCTTCAGACAAGCCCAGCGACGGTGGCGAAAAGCCAAAAGAGAGGCCTCAAGAGGAGCCAAAGGAAGGACTCCCTTCCGCGCTTCGGAATCCGTTCTGATTCCGGTTGTCGCGTCTTGGGAGTCCCAGATGGACTACAGAGACGCTGGCTGTGAATCGGATTCGCCCTGTTCCATCGCGCGCCGCTGCTTGTAGCCGCGCTTGGCCAGTCCTCCTCGGCGTCCGATGTCTGCCATGTAGCCACGATTTTCACTGACGGTGGCGCCGCCCTTTTTTCCGGCCAGGCTGGCTTCTTCGGGATTGAAGCGGTGCGCGTTTCCGTTCTTGTGCGCAGTCTGTCCGCCGAGCCGTGCAATCTCGCGACGTCGCTCTGCATCGAGCACCGCAAAGCCACGCGGAAGCGGCTTCTTTGCTTCCTCTTCATTGGGATCTTGCGCGGACGCAAAGGGATCTGCAGATGCAAACGGAGCTGCGGACGCCGTGGGCGCATCGGACCCGATCGCAGACGCAAGCGGAGATGCCGATGCCGTCGGTGAAGCTGAGGCTTTCGGAGCCGCAGACGCACGCGGAGCCGCAGACGCACGCGGAGCCGCAGACGCCTTGGCAGAAGCGGAAGCCGATGCGGATGCGCTGGCACGGTTGAGGAGTGCGCGACTCCGAATGGCAGAAGCGCGTGGATTGGAATGGGAATCGATCGTTACTTGCTCGTACATCGCGGGCTCCTGTTGGTTTTGCTCGTTGCGAAACATTGCAGAACGTAAGGCGTGCTCACTTCCGCAAAGAAGAGCGCTCAATTTGCAAAGACAGCGACGGCTTCAGGTAGTCTTTGGGAGTCTGTTGGGTGCGGAAGAGGAATCAGAAACAGAGTCCGAAAAAGCCTCTTTTTCCCTATTTCATTTGCGGTATGTCTTGCGCGGTTCCGCTGCACCACGCTGCTGGGTTCGCATGTGTGGATAACAACAAGACAGGACAACGAAATGTTAGGGAATACGCCGGCATTTTTGGACAACGAGGAAGGGCTCCGCGCTTCCCATGGAGAAGAGTTTCCTGCGCTGATGGAGCCAGATCCGGTTGCGGACTCGACGGAAAGAGCGCGCAGAGGACTGGAAGAAGCGATCTCCGCACTAGAGGATCTGGTCGGCGTTGCGAGCGGACAAAAGAAGCTTTTGCGTACGTACCTAAAGGAACTCCATACGGTCTATCAAGGCTTGGGAGGAGGCGATTCCTCTCCGCAGCGGTATGCACAGCTTGCGCGATCGCTGCGTGATCGACGCTTGGCGCTCCGCATGAGCTTGGAAGCGCTGGGAAAGCGGATCGGAGTGTCTGCGAGCACGCTCAAACAGATTGAGCGCGGCGTGCGTCCACCGAGTCGAAAGACGCTCCTTCTGTTGCAAAATGCGGTCGAGCTAGAGCTGAACCTGGAAGGATTCCTTTCGCAGCCTGCGAGCAGTCCTTCTGGTGGTTCCTCGCTCAACTGTTACATCGCGCCCGGATATGAGCCGGTCAAGATGGTGATGGAATTGTCCGATACGCTCAACGGTCCGGGCGGATATCTGGAACAGACCAGCGCGTATTTGGAACATCAGAGCGCACTTCAGTATCTGCGGATGGCCAACGATCCGAACTATGTGTCGGCGTTTCGAGCGGGTTACTCTCTCGACAAAGTCGCGGAAGTGGTCTGCGATCAGTCACGCGGAACCGGCATTGAGATGATCGCGCTCGGCGCTGGCGATGCGCGCGAAGAAGTACGGCTCGTGCAAAACATTGTGGCGCGGATGGAGATTCCTGATCTGCGCTTGTATCTGCTGGACATCAGTCAGCCGCTGCTTTCGGAAGGGTTTAAGCATGCCGCAGATGTGCTGTGTAACCAGCGCGGTGTGTCCTACTTTGCGATGCAAGCGAACTTCCATCACATGGATCGCTATCCGCAGCTACACTACACGCCAGAGCGATCTCACCGACGGCGATTGGTTACGATGCTGGGTCGTACGATCGGCAACCTAGACAACGAGCAGAAGTTTTTTAAGTACAACTTGATCGGCTGTCATCCCGGTGACTTCTTGGTGATGGACTTTCAGCTGGCCTACGCAAGTGCATCGGATCCAGATGCGGTGCGGCGCTGCGATCCGTTGCTGCGTGATGAAAAGCCGCGTGGACACAAAGCGCGAGAGGAGTGGTTGGGGAGTGCGATTTGGCGTCACTGTCGCGATGTGACAGACGTGAAGTTTCACTATGATCTGCTGACCAACGGCGGCGCGCCAGGAAGCTACAGCATTGAGATGGTCGCGACGGTGATGGGCCGAAACAGAGAGCCTCGTCGCTTCTCGTTGTTCCGGTTCCGGCGCTACGATTCCAGCATGCTGGCGGACTGTCTGGGCAAGCTTGGCTGGGAACTGGTGGATCAGAATCCACGCGCATTCCCAACCGGAGGCGGTGACAACCTGATGATCTTCCGCAAGAGCCACAACAAGTAGCGAGCTTGCGACTTCTCTGCTTAGGAACGCTTGGCCATCAGCCGATCAAACGCTCCGAGCATCGTCTGAAAACCACCTGGCAGTGCGCGCTTCACTCGCCACAGCCAGCGTGCGTCGGCCATCGGAACACAGTACAGCTCTCCGTGTTCTACGGATCGCAGCGCCGCCTTCACCACGACTTCGACCGCGATTCCGCGCGCGACCATCTTTTCAGCCATCCGCCGCGTGCGGTCATCGGTAAACAGTCCGCCGACCGCGATGTTGGTGCGGAAGAACGTCGGACAGAGCACCGTGACATCGACGCCGCTGCCGCGTAGCTCTGCCGCCATCGTCTCACTGAGCGACACCACACCCGCTTTGGCGACGTTGTAGGGAGCCATCCGTCCGGCTGAAAGGAGTCCCGCTGCGGACGCGACGTTGAGGATCGCGCCTCGGCTCTGTCTGCGCAGGATCGGCGCAAAGACGTGACAGCCATAGATCACGCCCCACAGATCGATGTCGAGGGTCTTTTGCCAGTCGCTGATCGGAACTTCACCGACCAGACCGCCGCAGCTGATGCCCGCGTTGTTGACGACCAGATCGATCGTCTCACCGTGGGCCGCTTTGGCCGTCTCTTCCACATCGGACAGCTTCGAGACATCACAGCGCAGCGTCTTGGGCTCGGCTCCGCCCGCGCCGCGTATCAACGTGACGGTTTCCTCTAGTCCGCTCATGTTGATGTCCGACAGGATGAGTCGTCCACCGCGTCGGGCCAGCTCGACGGCCAGCGCACGGCCAAAGCCGCTGCCAGCGCCGGTGATGATGCTCAGAGAGTTCGGTCCAATCTTGCGGGCAGGCATGTATGCTCCTTCGCCAATCCTTTGGCTCATCACGGTAGTTGTCTATTGAATCCTGGTCAATAGACGCTATCCTCACACGATGGATCGGCGTGTTTCTCCTCGGACAGTGACGCAAAAGGCACGGACGCAGCGACTGCGGACCGATCCGGGGGACAAGCCACCGCGTGCGCGGCTCTTGGTTGACGAGCGACGGGCTCAGCTTCTGGCGCTGGGGCTGTCGCTGTTCGGTGCGCGCTCGTATGACGAAGTGTCGATCGATGAGCTGGCGCGGGCCGCTGGCGTGTCGAAGGGCTTGCTCTATCACTACTTTCCGACCAAGCGTGACTTGTATACGGCGGCGCTTCGGCATGCCGCGCAGCAGCTACTCGAAGAGACGCTGCCGCCGCCCGACATGTTGCCGGAAGATCGCGCGCGTCGAGGCATCGAGACGTATCTGTCCTTTGCCGAGCGTCACGGTCCAGCCTACGTGGCGCTGATGCGAGGTGGACTGGGCGCGGACAGCGAGATCGTGAACATCTTGGAAGAAACGCGCGCGACGATTGCCCAGCGAATCCTCGATGCGCTGCCGATCGGTCCGACGCCGATTGTGCGTGCGGCGGTGCGCGGCTGGATTGGCTTTGTGGAAGCAACGGCGCTGGATTGGTTGGCGCATCAGCAGGTCGAGCGCGGTCGACTGGTGACGCTGCTGACGGGTCTGCTCGTGGATGTCGTCGGTCGCGCGGCGATCACGATCTGATCGACGTGGTCTGGCTTGGGGCCGCTGTCAGTAGCGCGGCTGCACTTGCCCTGCGGTCAGCAGGTAACGACCGGCGGACAGCTGCACCACATCGAACAGCCCAGCGTGCAGACATGCGGCGGTGAGCTGCTGTCGGGGAAGCTGCCCCGGACGACTACACAGGATCACCATGCCACCGCTGCGCACACACGCTGCCTTGGCATCCAGTCCATCGAGCGTGCGCTCATCGCGAAGGAGCAGACACAGCGCATCGGCGCCTTGGCTCGTCGCAGCTTCTTCGACCACCACCACGCAGCCAGCGGATCGGATCGGCTTGCTCAGCTTTTCATCGGGCGTCAGCACGCGCAGGGGCCACAGCTGGCCTTGACCATCGGCGAAGCGCAGCGACAGAAGCAGCTTGGACAGCCCGCTGGCAAACGCGCCGGGACGCAGCCGCTGCCACAGACCAAGGATTCCACCTCTGTCGGAGGTGTGCAGGGACTCGAACATGTGGGCGGACTTATAGCAGATCTCAGACGGTCAGCGCGCGAACGAAGAACCACGCACACAGCGTGAGCCCCAGCACGACGACCAGCCGCCGCAGCCGCTGCGGATCGAGTCGCAGCATCACCCGCGCGGTGACATAGCCGCCCACGACCGAGCCCGCCGACAGCCACAGCGCATCGACGACGTGGACCAGCCCTTGGCTGAGCAGCACCGCCGACGCCACCAAGTTGATGAGCAGCCCGAGCCAGGCCTTCACCGCGTTGTGCGCGTGAATGTCTCCTGCGACGAACAAGCCGAACAGTGCCAGCATCAAGATGCCCATGCCCGCGCCGAAGTAGCCGCCGTAGACCGCGATCAAAAACTGCAGCAGCATGCCAGCCCACATCGGGACATGGCGACCTTGCTGACCCAGCCGCTTGAGCGCAGGCTGAAACGCGAGCAGCAGCGTCGAACCCAAGATGAGCGGCGGCACCGCCCAGCGAAACACGCGCTCTCCGCCGATGAGCAGCAAGGCCGCGCCCAGCGCTGCGCCGACAATCGTTGGAATCAGCAGCCGTGGCAGCGCCGACTGAGCGGCTCGCAGCGGTCCAAGCAGTCCGAGCGCACTACCCAGGCTTCCCGGCCACAGCGCCGCTGAGTTGGTCGAGTTGGCGACGAGCGGCGGCACACCCAGCGCAATCAGCGTCGGAAAGGTGACCAGGGAACCGCCTCCGCCGACGGCATTGAGCCCGGACGCAATCGCTCCAGCTCCAAACAGAATCAGACCACGCCACAGCGGAGCGCTTGCAAGGTCGATTGGCATTCGGAGATCAGCTTATCCGACGCAAGACGCGACGCAGGATCTTGCCTCGATCGGAGCGCGGCAGCTCGGGCACAAACTCGACGCGGCTTGGGGCTTTGTAGTGGGCCAGCTGCTCTCGACAGAAGGTGATGAGCGCTTCGGCCAAGCTGTCATCGGCGCTGTGTCCGCTGCGCACGACGACGTAGGCCAGCGCGCGAACCAGGCCGTTTTGGTTTTCTTCTCCGACGACTGCGCACTCGACGACGGCGGGATGGCCGGTCAGCACGTTTTCGACTTCCAGTGGTGACACGAAGATGCCGCCCACCTTGAGCAGATCGTCGGCGCGACCGTCGTAATAGAAGAAGCCTTCTGCGTCGCGATGGAACAGATCGCCGGACACCACCCAGTCGCCGCGCAGCGTCGCTTTGCTCTGCTCGTGGGCTTGGAAATAACAGAGCGCCGCCGAGTCGCCACCCACCCACAGCGTGCCGATTTCGCCCGGTTCAGCATCTACACCGTCGGGACGAACCACTCGCGCGCGGTAGCCCGGCACCAGCGATCCGAGCGATCCGGGCCGCACCTGACCGGGCCGATTCGAGATGTAGATGTGGAACAGCTCCGCCGAGCCAATGCCGTCGAGAATGTCTACGCCGTAGTTGCGACGGAAGCGCTCGCCCAGCTCTGGCGGAAGCGCTTCACCTGCCGAGGTAATGATGCGCAGCGACGACAAATCCGCCTCGGGATCGTGATCGAGCATCCGCTGAAGCGAGGTCGGCACCGACGCAAGCACCGTGACCCTGTGACGCTGGATGCGCGAAAACAGTGTCTCGGGGGTCGGGCGGCCTCGGAACAGTACGCAAGTCGCACCGACCGCGAACGGAAACATCAGGTTTGTACCCGTCGCATAGCCAAAATACAGCCGAGACACCGACGTCGTCCGATCCGCCTGCGTGATCCCGAGCACCTGCTTGGCATAGCACTCGGTGTTAAACGGAAAGTCGTGGTGAAAGTGAACCGCTGCCTTGGGCTTTCCCGTCGATCCACTCGTAAACAGCCAGACCGATGGATCGTCTTTGCTGGTCGGATAGGTTCCTCGACGCGGCGCTTGGCGAACCAAGTCCCACGGAATCACCGAGATCGCGCTCGGGATCTGGCTGGATCCGAGCAGCCCGATGTCGTAATCCCCGACGATGAGCAGCGCTTTTAAGCAGTCACACTCCGCAAGCAGCGGGGCAATGCGCAGCGCCAGATCGGCATCGACAATCAGCGCCCGGCAGCGGGTGTAGCGCAGGTAGTACAGGTAGTCATCCGTCGGTAGCTCGGGATTGACCATCGCCACCACGCCGCCCGCTTTGAGGATGCCGAAGAAGCTCTCGATGAACTCGACGCAGTCGGGCAGGCCGATCAAGCAGCGATCTTCGGGTCGAATGTCGGCTTGCCACAGCGCGCCGCAGACCTGCTCGGAGCGCTCGACGATTTGGCCGTAGGTGTAGCTGCCGTGGTCGTCGATGACAGCCGTCTTGTCGGTCAGACCTTCCCGAATCCGCTGGTCGAGGAAGTAGTCGGCCATGTTGAAAGTCTCGGGAAAAGTCGGAACCGAAGCCGAACCGAAGCTCATGCGCGGAGCATACCAAACGGCGCATTCCCTTTCGGTACAAGTGGGTAGGTGTCCGTATTCGCTCGCGGGGTTTTCGTCGGCAGGAAGGGCTGTTACGATGACAACGTGTGACCACGTTCGGTCACTGGGGGGACGTTCTATGGGAAGAGCCGGATCCGCATTGCTCAGCCTTGCGGCGTTGTGTGCACTGTCATCAAACGCGCTGGCACTGGTGACGCAGCCAAACGGGACAGCGGTGCCGATCGACTCGATGAACGGCGAGACGCAGATCTACACCATGCTCAAGAACCGTGAGCCCGGTGTGGACTGGCAGAAGGACTCGAACACCACGCCGGACGTGTTTTCGCCGCTGTGCGGGTTTACCGCGGAGCTGGTGCTTCGTCAGACAGGATCGAGCCTGGCTGTTGGCTGGTACAACATCGACCCGGCGCGTACCGCTGCACCGACCACTGCGGAGATCTATCAGGTCATTGCCGCTGGCTCGCCCGTCGGAACCAAGATCACCGGAGCCAGCATCCGAGGCGACTCCCGCTACAAAGGCGGCCTGATTGGGTTCGCGCTCATCGGCAGCGGCGGCTTCACCAGCAAGTTCACCGAAAAGAAGTGGAACACGGTCTGTACCTCGTGCGCGACGGTCGGTCCGTGGATTCACTCGGTCACGTACATCTCGAAAAGCACCTCGAACGCCTTCTACGTTGGCTTTGAAGACGGCAACTCGACGGCCAACAGCTTCGGCAACGACGGTGACTACAACGACTATGTGTTCTTTTTCACCGGCCTGACCTGCCAAGGTGGTGGTCAGTCGTGCGACATCCCCACCAACGTCGGCGCGTGTCGAAACGGCGTCACCGAGTGCCTTGGCACCGGCGGTACGAGCTGCAAAGCGCTGGTGTCCCCCGGCCAGAACGCTGAAAAGTGCGATGGCGTCGACAACGACTGCAACGGCCAAGTCGACGAAAACGCGACGTGTCCGGTCGGTCAGCTCTGCTCGCGGGGTCGCTGCGCCGATCCGTGTGGAAGCGAAGCGCTGTGCCCGGTCGGTCAGAGCTGCGAGCTGGGTCGCTGTGTCGATACCGCGTGCGTCGGCAAGACCTGCGCGGCCAATCAAGTCTGTCGCGGTGGTAGCTGCGTCAGCCCCTGCGAAGGCATCGTCTGTCCGGGATCGACGGTCTGCTCGGGCGGCATCTGCATCGATCCCTGCGCCAGCGTGATCTGTCCGTCGGGTCAGGTCTGTCAAAACGGCGCGTGCATCACCACCTGCGACTGCGCTCCGTGCAGCACCGGCTATTCGTGCCAGGCGGCGAGCGGCAAGTGCGTGACAACCGGCTGCGAGTCCATTAGCTGCGGCACTGGCGATGTCTGTCGCTCGGGCTCTTGCGTTCCGGCTTGCACGGGCGCGGTCTGCCCAAGTGGTCAGGCCTGCTCATCGGGTCTGTGCAAGGATCTTCCCCCGGACACCAGCGGCGGCGGCGGTGGCGAAATCCCAACCGATCCTGAGGTCATCCAAGGCGGCGCCATCGACACGGGCTGCGGCTGCCGAATCACGCCAAGCCCGGATCGTCAGAGTGCGCTCGCGCTGTTGGCTGCGGTGTCGCTGCTGGGTCTAGCTTCTCGTCGACGAATCTTCGTTCGCCGTCGCTAAAGCGGAAAGGTCTGTGTTGTCTGCTTCTGCCTGTCACCTTCGGTGCAGCGTCCTCGTGCTGCGGCTGCGCTGGCTGCTTGCGCTCTGTGCGCTCATTGTGACGGGCCTGTGTCACGCCGAACCGATCTCGGTTACGCTGCCGACCGGCGAGCCCGTTCCCCACGGTGAGTCGCCGCCGAACCTGCGCTCGCTGGGGCCCTTGGAATACAGCGGCACCTGGGAATGTCGCTGGGGAGACTCGCCCCGCGACGCCACCGGACAGCTTCAGTGGGCCAAGCCTACTTCGCACTCTTCGGAATGGAATCAGCTGGGTCGCTACGACGGAGCGCCGGGTCGCAATGGTCGCTCATGGCTGTGGCTTCGATCCGAGCTGCCGCCGATGGAGCTGGTCGATCCGGTCATCTTGTTTCCGCACCTGGATCAAGAGTTTCAGGTCTACGTCGAGGGCAAGCTGGTCTACGAGTGGGGCGACTTTTCGACGGACAAGCCAGCGTTTCTCGGCTATCGCGGGCACATTGTTCGTCTGCCTCCCGACTCCGGTGGAAAGCGACTCACGCTGCGGATTTATTCGGACCATCGCAACATCGGCCCGGCGGGCTCCATTCACTTCGGCGAGCACAGCCAGATTCTGGTTCGTCTGTTCAAGCAGGATCTGCCACGCCAGATCGTCGGTGGACTGATGTTTCTGCTGGCAGCGGCGGCCCTGGTTCTGTATTCGCAGCGTCGGGAAGAGCGCGTCTACATCATCTACGCCTTTCTATCGATGAGCGGCGGTGTCTACATCTTGTCGCAGTCGCAGCTTCGGCTGTTCCTGTTCGACTATCCGCTTTACGTGACGTTCGTCGAGCTGTGGTCGCTTCAGATCACGCTCCTTGCACTGTGTTACTTCGTCGGAGAGATGTTCGGCGAAGGCCCGCTGCGCGTCTTGTACTGGCTGCAAAAGGTGCAGTGGGTCTATCTGGTGGGCTCGACGGTCGCAGTGGCGAGCGGTCTGGTGCCGGTGCTGCGTACGCTGTTTCCCGTGCAGATGATGCTGTTTTTTCAGGCCCTCGTGACGGTGGGCTGGTCACTGTTTCTGGCGATTCGCGGCAGCGTCGAAGCGCGCATCTTTGTCACCGGCTTCCTCGCGGCGGTCTCGATTGCGGTGCATGACGTCTTGGTGGCGCTCGGCGTTCTGTCGCGCATGCAGCCCAAGCTCGGTCACATCGGCTACGCCCTGTTCTTTGTGACGCTCGGGGTGATCTTGGCTCGTCGCGTCATGCGTGCGCACCAGCGACTCCAGAACTACACCTCGATGCTCAACCTCAGCCTGGCGTCGTCACGGGTGCTGGTGCCGGACGAGCGGGCCCAGGTGGCGCTGTCCGAGCTGGTGCGGATGCTGTCGGCCCGCCGTTCGTTTCTGTTTTTGCGCAGTGAGCAGACCGGACAGCTTGAGTTCGCAAGTGGTCGCAGCAGCGAGGGAATGAGCCTGAGCAGTCCAGCCGGGGCGGACTTGGCCTTCGTCGAGCAGTGCCAGTCCTCGCAGCGGCCCATGATGCGTCGGATGACCGATCGGCGTGGCGTCATCATGGCGGCCCCGCTGCAAGTTCGCGGTCAGCCGCTTGGCGTGCTGTACATCGAAGCAGACGTCAAGCGTCGGGGCCTGCACGAAGAGGATCTCGATGTGCTGATGGGCCTGGCGCACCAGATTGCGATCAGCATTGTCTCGGCGCGGACGCTGCGGATCGAGATGGACGCCGCGCTTACCCAGAAGCGGATGCAAGAGCAGCGGTCACTGCTCGATGCGGCGGTGCGAATGGCTGCGGGCGACCTGGCCACGCCGGTGCAGGTGCCGCCCGGAAGCGCGATGCACCACCTGGCGGAAGCCCTGGAAGCGATGCGCACGGACCTTCTTACCAAGGTCCTTCAGATGGAAAGCAAAGGCAAAGAGGTCCAGACCCTCAACGAGGAGCTGCGTCGCCAGATTGCCGAGCGCTCGCGCCGTCTGATGTCGGTCATCATCAAGACCCAAGCGGGCAAGAACACGCCGCTGCCGGATCTGTCGCCCGGCAAGATGGTCGTCGGGCGCTACAAAGTCGTTCGCAAGATTGGCGAAGGGGCGATGGGCGTGGTCCATGAAGTCGAGCGCGTGGCCGACGGAAGGCACTTGGCCGCCAAGTTCGTCACGCAGCTGTCGGACAAAAAGTCGCTGCTGCGCTTTATGCGGGAAGCCCAGATCTTGGCTCGTCTGCGTCACCCCAACCTGATTGGGATTGCCGACGTTGATATGACGGCGGGCGGCATCCTGTTCATGGTCATGGACTTGGTGGTCGGTAGTTCCCTCAAGCTGACGCGGCGTCGCTTTGGGGAAGTTCGCTGGGCCCTGTGCGTCTTGCGTCAAATCGCCGAAGCCCTGTCCGCCATCCATGAAGCCGGAATTGTTCACAGAGGAGAAATTCAGCTTCGTAACGGATGACAATGATGACGCTTTTTCTTTCGGAGGAATCCCGCGGGATCGGCGGTCTGCGGGGAATGCTGTTGGCCTGTGCGCTCCTTCCTCCCGTTTCGATTCGTATGCAATGCGCTTATTGGCCAATGCAAGGCCCTCATGAACATTGAGGAATAAGCGATCGGTCCGGGCCTCCGTGAATTGCTTGCGCGGAGGCATCGCGGTACCGTGCAGACATCCATGACGAAGATCTTTTCCGTGCTCGTCGTCTGGGCCGCCGTCGCGCTGCCGGTCGCCAGCGACTTCTCTTCGAGCTTGGCGCGGGCAGCCACCGACGATTCAGATGAGACACCCGAGCGTCGTGCCGAGCTGCGACGAATGAAGCAGCGCAGCAGCGCATGGCGCAAGGTCTGTCTGGGCCTGCTACAGCAGACGTGGCTGCCCAAGCTGCGTCAGCTGCCGGGAGCGAAAGCGGAGCTGCGGACATCGCAAGATCAGACCTCGGCACTCATTGATCTCCGCGTCCGCATCCACGGCACCGAGCGAGCCATCCACCTGTTTTGGAATCCCGACGAATGCGATGCGGGAGGGCCCACTGGCGGCTTTCTTCCGACCGGCTTTGACTGGAAGTCGCCGCAGACCCCACTCGAAAAGCTGCTCCTCGATGCCGGGAATGACTGCCTGCGGTTTATGAAGTAGCAGGCCGTAGCGCGGTCTGCGCGCTGTCGAAATCGCACCGGGCACGTCGCACAAGCAGCGGTCGCTCCATGCGCGCGGACGTGCGGGCCAGGCCGCCTGCCCAGCGCGGCGCGGACGGTCCATTCCCTGGATGCCTGAGAGAACCATCCTTTGGGGGAACAGTCCCCAGCCCCTGTCCGACGGAAAATGAGTTCACAGAGGAGAAATTCAGCTTCGTAACGGATGACAATGATGACGCTTTTTCTTTCGGAGGAATCCCGCGGGATCGGCGGTCTGCGGGGAATGCTGTTGGCCTGTGCGCTCCTTCCTCCCGTTTCGATTCGTATGCAATGCGCTTATTGGCCAATGCAAGGCCCTCATGAACATTGAGGAATAAGCGATCGGTCCGGGCCTCCGTGAATTGCTTGCGCGGAGGCATCGCGGTACCGTGCAGACATCCATGACGAAGATCTTTTCCGTGCTCGTCGTCTGGGCCGCCGTCGCGCTGCCGGTCGCCAGCGACTTCTCTTCGAGCTTGGCGCGGGCAGCCACCGACGATTCAGATGAGACACCCGAGCGTCGTGCCGAGCTGCGACGAATGAAGCAGCGCAGCAGCGCATGGCGCAAGGTCTGTCTGGGCCTGCTACAGCAGACGTGGCTGCCCAAGCTGCGTCAGCTGCCGGGAGCGAAAGCGGAGCTGCGGACATCGCAAGATCAGACCTCGGCACTCATTGATCTCCGCGTCCGCATCCACGGCACCGAGCGAGCCATCCACCTGTTTTGGAATCCCGACGAATGCGATGCGGGAGGGCCCACTGGCGGCTTTCTTCCGACCGGCTTTGACTGGAAGTCGCCGCAGACCCCACTCGAAAAGCTGCTCCTCGATGCCGGGAATGACTGCCTGCGGTTTATGAAGTAGCAGGCCGTAGCGCGGTCTGCGCGCTGTCGAAATCGCACCGGGCACGTCGCACAAGCAGCGGTCGCTCCATGCGCGCGGACGTGCGGGCCAGGCCGCCTGCCCAGCGCGGCGCGGACGGTCCATTCCCTGGATGCCTGAGAGAACCATCCTTTGGGGGAACAGTCCCCAGCCCCTGTCCGACGGAAAATGAGTTCACAGAGACTTGAAACCAGACAACGTGCTGCTGGCTGGTGGGGCGGAGTCGCCGCTGCCGTTTGTGAAGCTGGCGGACTTTGGGGTGTCGCTGCTCGTGTCGAAGGTCCAGACGGCGCAGCTTCAGCGTGCGGCGGCGCAGCAGCAAGGGACCGCCGATCCGCTGGAAGAAAGCGTCGAGATGCCAGTACCGGGGGCTGACTGGTTTGACAACGACGATCCCGAAGCCGAGTGGGCTGCGCTGGTCGGTGAAGCCGATACGGCGGACATTCCTGTGACGGACTCGGCTCCGCTGCCCGGTGTGATGCTGACGAGCGGTCAGCCCACGGCAGGCGATGCGAGCGTGACGCTGCATGCCGACCCGGCGCTGGCCCAAGCTCGCCTGACCCCAGTGGCCATTGCGAAGCGTGCAGAGCCTCCTTCGGCGGCTGGTGCTGGTGGTGCTCGTCGGGTATCGGTGCCGGACTCGCTGGCTGCATCGGTCGAGCCGACTGCATCTGGGGTTCAAGAGCCGGTCACTCAGTCGGGTATCTTGATTGGCACCCCGATGTACATGGCGCCCGAGCTGTGGCACTCGGGCTCACACCTGGCGCAGCCTTCGTCGGACCTGTTTAGCTTCGGGGTGATTGCGTTTGAGCTTCTGACGAGCGTGCTTCCGTCGCTTCAGCCGCCCATCTTTGCCCACGCGCAGAAGCAGCCGATGCGAATTGCCAAGCTGTCGACCTCGCGATCGGAGCTGGATGCCCGGCTGTGTGCCTTGGTCGATGGCTGTCTATCGGAGCAGCCTGCGGCTCGTCCAACGGCGCGGGTTGTGGTGGAGACGCTGCGAGAGCTGGGCGCCCCCACGCCGATCGTGTAGAGAGCCCAGCGGTGGGGCCTTGAGGCAGGGACGACGGGTCGGTTAGCCGGTCATCCAGTTCCAGACGCTGCGTGCGCCGTTTGCGACGGCACTTCCCGCTGCGCGCGCACCACTTGCGACCGCGCTTCCCGCTGCGCGTGCGCCACTTGCGACTGCACTTCCCGCTGCGCGTGCGCCGTTTGCGACTGCGCCACCGACCGCCGACGCTCCATTCGAGATGGCTCGTCCTGCGGCACCGGCTGCGTTCGACACGCCATTGATGGCTGCACTGCCGAGCGACTTTGCGCCATCCCAAGCCTGACCCGCGACGTGAGCCGCCCCAGCCAGACCGACGTTGGCAAATCCGCCAATGGCACCGAGCGCACCTTGCCAGCCGAGGTTGCCGATGTTGCTCGCCGCGCCCGACACACCCTGCCAGGCCTCGCGACCGGTGTTGGCCAGCCAGCTTCCCGCGCTGCTGACGCCCTGACCGATGCCGCGCGCCGCGTCACCGACCGAGTTCCAGTTGCGTGCGCCGCCCACAAAGTTGGAGATGCCTTGGCCCGCTTCTCCCGCCTTGTTGCCAGCCCAGTCGACCGCGTCTTGACCCATGACGCGCGCACCGAAGAAGCCCTGCAGACCCTTGGCAAAGCCCTGCGCGTCTTCCGAGTAGCGGCCTCCGTTGGCAGCCATCTCGGCACGGGTGGCGCCCACCAGTCGGCGGTCATCTTCACGCGTCGCCTGCAGACCCTGCCAGGTGAACATGTCCATCGTGCCCGCGTCAGCGCCCAGGTGCTTGTAGTAGCCGTGGTCGTGCTCAAAGGCCGCCGCATCCATCGGGTCGACGGCCTGATAGCGCGGGTTGTTCAGCATGTGCGGATCGGTGTACGGGTCGTAGCTCGCGTCACGCTCCCGCTGCTGGCGGATGTAGTCGCCTTCCTGGTGATCCATCCGGTTGCCTGGACCGGCCCAGTTGCCGTAGCCCACAAAGCGCTCTACGGGGTTGGTCCGCCATGAGTTCTCAGAATCGCCCTGCGTATGATGGCCGTCGTATGGCGTAGCTTCGTATTCAGACACGGGGACCTCCAAATGACACAGTCCGATGAAGTGTTGGCATCGCTGGCTGTAGATAGGCTGTAAGAGGTTATCGGCAGCAGTTCGTGCGGCGTTGTCTCACGACGTTTGGGGGGACTCATGTAGACTGTGGCCAGGAGTTTTGATGTCAGTTCGCAAGCTCTGGATCGGGATTGCTGTGGGTGCGGTTGGGCTGGGCTCGCTTCTGTGGGCGCGCTCCAAAGACACGACGCAGTCATCGTCAGCCAACGCAGGAAACACGACGCAAGGACAAGGCGGCGGCAGCGACAAGACAGGCTGGGCGCGTGCGCGTCGGCTGGCGTCTCCGCTGGATCATCCCAAAGGGGTGGCTGTCGAGGGCGACTATGCCTACGTCGTCACCGGCGGCTCTGCCAAGTCAGACAACGCCGTGCTGCGCATCGGGGCCACAAGTGGTGCGGTCGAAACGCTGGTCAAAGTACCGCAGGTCCTCAGCGGTGAGCTGGCGCTTGATGACAAGTACGTCTACTTTTCCTCCGAGTCGGGCAATGCCGTGCTGCGGGTGAGCAAGATTGGGGGGCCTGCGGTGGTGGTGGCAGAAGCCGCTCGCCCGATCCACCTCGCGCTGGATGACACCCATGTCTACTTTTCGAGCTTCCTCAAGCAGTCGCCGGGTGGGGCGCTGCTGCGGGTGGCCAAGTCCGGTGGCTCGACGGAGGTGCTGACCGAAGGCCAAGCCGGGGTCGATCAGGTGGTGGTGGATGCCGAAGCCGCCTACTTCCGCAGCAACAGCGGCATCTGGCGGGTGTCCAAAGCCGGTGGCAAGGCCGAGTGCCTGCTTGCTGCATCGCCATCGAACAACGTCGATCGGCTGACTGCCGACAGCTCGCACCTGTACTTCTTCCAAGAGATCGGCTCGACGGGGAAGTATGCCATTGCGCGGCTGCCCAAGCGGGGCGGTACGCCGGAGACGGTTGCGCCGCAAGCCAATCCGACGGCGCGGCTGGCCTTGTCGGATTCCCACGTCTACTACTTTCGGGCCGCGAGCCTGAACGACGACGCGCTGGCCAAGGTCCTCAAGGCTGGCGGATCGCCAGAGCTGGTCGATGGCGCAGGCTACAGCACCGGGTATCTAACGGTGTCGGGCGGCGATGTCTACTTCACCGACGTAAACAGCCTCTTCCGCGTCCCCAAGTAGCGACTCGTTTGGCTCGGAAAGCTGCCCGGTCTGCGCAAGGGGCAGGGTGATGCGCAGCTCGGTGGTGATGCCGTCGGGTCGGCAGTCAGCGGACTGACTGTGGGCCTGCACCGCAAAGGACAGCTGCGCCGTGGCGACGTGCTCCTGCCAGTCTTGTAGTTCCGCTTTCCCGAGCGGTGGGCCACTGTCTTCGATCGACAGCTCGATGCTCGGCTCTCGGGGATGGCCTGGTCCTGGCCCAATCCGTAGCAGCGAGCGATGCTCGACCCCAAGGCGAGGCAGCGTGCGCAAGAGCCAGCGGGACAGCAGGACCGACAGCTCGCTGCGCACGACCACCACTTCGACGTGGGGCGACGCGGGGCCGAGCGGATACAGCGCGGTTTCGACAGGCTGCGACCCCAGCTGAGACACGACGCGCGGCGTCAGTCGCTCCGCAAACAGGTGATACAGGTCCCCGAGCAGTGGCAGCAGCGGCACGATAGACGGCTGCTGGGAGCCCGTGCTGACGTAGCCACGCATGGCTCTCACCACGTCGCGTGTGCGTCGTCCACTGCGCAACAGGAGCGCCAGCATCTCGCGCTGCTCGTCCATCAGCATGATCGCGCGCTGCCGCTCGGCTTCCTCGGATGCACCGGGATCCGAAAGGGTCTGCAGGCTCAGCGTCAGCTCGGCGTGGGCTTCTTTCAGCGGCGCGACCAGCGACACCATGCTTGCGATGGGGTTGTTGATCTCGCTGGTCAAGCTGGCCACGACACTGCCGACGGCTGCCATGCGCTCGCTACGGACCAGCTCTTCCCGCGCACGCTGTAGCTTGTGGAGCGCATCGGTCAGCTCCGCATTGCGGCGGGCCAGATCGGTGCTGCGACGGGCCACTTCGCCCTCAAGCTGGAGGTTCAGCTCGGTGCTCGACCTCAGTCGGTCCAGCAGTGCCCGCCGCAGACCTTCAAGCCGCAGCAGCACCGTCCATAGCTCTCCTGGCAGCGGCTCGCTGAGCAGCAGTCGGTTCCACTCTCCTCGGGACAGCGCCAGCACTTGATCACGCAGCCGCCGCAGCGGACGGATCCAGCCAGACCACAGTAGGACGGCCAGCCAGGCAATGATGGCGACGGCAATCCCAAAGGCGAGCAGCCACATGGCGGCACAGGGTGGCACAGCCTCTGGCTGACTGTCCGCAACATTTTCGGCAGCGAGGAGCGCGAGGCGGTAGCGCACTCAGCTTCTTGGAGTAAGATGTTTTTTATGAAAGCAACCATTTTTTCGCTCTTAACCCTCGTCGGTGTCTCGCTGGCTCCTGCTGCGGCGGAAGCCCAGAACTGCGCGGCGCACTATGCCGCTGGCTTTCCCCGCATCTCGGGCGCGACTGCGAAGGCATCGACGCAGATCGCCGCAGACCAAGAGGTTGACTCGGCGATGGGTCCGCGCCCTCAGCAGTGTGAAGCGGGCGCGTATGCCTCGTTCCTGGAGCAGTTTGAAAACTTCGGTCGAGTGGCCATTCGAGCGGGACAGCCGCGCAAGGTCGGCAAGGGGGCGGTGCAGCCAGGCAACGACAACCAGATCCGCCTGGCCATCTCGCTGATTCGTAAGGCGTCGCCGGTTCGTGTGCCGCTCGCTGACTCGAAAGCGGGCGTCAGCCTGTTTAAGCAGGTGCGCAGCAACCTAAACGCCGTGGTGGATGACGCGGGCAACACCCCGATGATGGTGCAGCTGCTGGACGCGATGACTGCGGTCGGCTCGCCGGGACCGATTGAAGAGACGGTCTCGGTGTCACAGAGCGGCAGCGGTGCAGCACCGTCGGGCACGACGGCACCTCCGGGTGGTGTGCAGCAGGTTCGTGTGCCGCTGGTTCCGCTCCCTGCGTGGGCCGTTATCAAGCTGTATGAGGCCCGCGACCTGTGCAAGCCGCAGGATGTCGCAGGCATTCAGGTTCGGCTCCAGGACGTCCTCAACTGGATGGAGTCGAACACCCAGGTTGCGCCGTAGTCTGTACGCCGTTCCGACTGGCCGCTGCGTCCGTTCCTTGGCGCTGCGGCTCCTACCCCTACGCGGAGAGGGTCTGGACCATCCCGCGCTACCTGCAGACCCAGTTTGGGAAGGGTTGCGACCCATTGCGAAGACCTCGCCGTGCGACTGGTATAGGGTCTTGACCTTGCGCAGCTGGGGGAGCCCCCAGTTTGGGCAGGGCTGTGACCCTTCCGAATGGGGTCGATGGGGTCCTTGGCTGGGGTCTTGACCCTGGCTCATCTGCCTTTCGCCTACATGGGGAGTGGTTCCGACCCTGCGCAGCTGGGGTCAGACCCACGTTGGCTTAGGTCCAGACCCTTGGCGAACCCTGTTTCGGTCGCTAAGTCCGGGTCGCGACCCTTTCAGGTCAGTCCGCTGGCTTCTACGTGTGCGGTGTCGTCTGCGCGTCTGCTCTTCTGTGGGCTTCGATGTCCAGAAACAGCAGCGTGCCGGCCACGATAAAGACCGGCAAGAGCAGCAGGTTGCCAAACGGGATCAAGCTGGCCACAAACACCGGAACACCCAGTCCCATCACCGAAGACAGGTGTGTCCGCGCCAGGTCCAGTCGGTCGGTCAGTGTGGCTGCGCGTCGCCCGGCAGGAATCGACAAAAATCCGTAGCCCAGCGCGGCGATAGACAGAAGCGCAGCCAAGATGGGTCCGACAATTGGTATCACGCCGAGTAGGAGCGCGCCGAGTCCGACGCCGAGCAGGATCACCGACTGTCCAAGGCTGCGCGCCAAGCCTCCTAGCCGATCTCGGGCCGATGCGTCATCTGGGTGGTGCCCCGTGAGTCTCTGCTCCACAGCTTCCGAGACACGGTCTATCACCAGCTCGCAGAGCAGCAGATAGACAAGGTCGAACGTCCAGGCCAGTCCAAACAGAACCAACAGTCCAGCCAGGATGCTGAGCAGACCGCGCAGCGCGCCCAGCAGTCCCTCTGCCGGGAGGTAGGAAACCAGCTGCTCGTGCAGCCAGCTGTAGCTTGTAAAAAAAGCAGCGGCATCCAGCACGGCGGTGAGCACCAGCGGAATCAGCAGGAGTCGCAGAATCTGCGGCTGCTCACGCAGGACGGTGATGGCGCGAGAGATGGTACGGACTCCGTGAACAAAGCCAAGCTGCGGAGTGGATTTCATGGGGGGGATGACCTCGCCGTTTTTGTCCGACCTTGCGCCGGTACTGCGTCGTCAGTGTGCTGTCGCAGCAGCCAGAACTTTCAGTTTGACGACCATCGCAGCGCACCGTACGCTCGAGGGAGACTACCTTTGTTTAGGACTATTATCCCATGAGCAAGCAATCCCCAAGTCAACCGTTTGTGCAGCGGGTTTGGAACCTGGTACGGAATCGGATCATGCAGTCAGGGCAGAGCCTGCGTAGCCAGCAGCGCTTGGCCTGGCTCGGCGGTCTGGCCTGTGCGACATCGCTCTTGACTGGATGCTCTTCATCGACGGACACGCCGACGATGATGGCGACTCCTGACATGGCGCTGATGTACAGCTACGTTCCCGCAACCATCAATCAGATCGACACCGACCCTGGCAACGGACCCTACGGCAACGGAGTCCGCGTGGTGCTCGACCGCGTGGTCACGGTCACCAAGGTGGATAAGTACGTAAACTCTGCCAACCAGCAGTGTCGCTATCAGATCTGGGTGCAGGATGCGACCTGTACGACGCCGCCCTGCGGGCTGGTGGTGAAGGCGATTGGACCGATGGCTCCCAGCGCCTCGTCAACCGGGAAGGACTGTCCTTCTGCGAGCACCAGCGGGACACTCCTAAACACCGTAGGCAAGGGAGACAACGTCCGGGTCCGGGGTCGGCTGATTGTGGAAGTGGACAACAACCCGCCGATGACCGTGGTGGAACACCAGCTGTTTGTCGAGTCGATTGAGATTCTGTCCGCAGATCAGACAATCACGCCGACGGTGATCAGTGATCCGACTGTGTTTGCGCAGTTTGTTTCCCACAAGGGAACGACCTGGAACAAGTACGAAGGAATGTCTGTCACCTTGGCTCCGTCTTCGGGCTCGCTGCTGATCTCGACCGTGACCAGCAGCGGCTTCCAGACCACGCCGGGACCGGCGGACTGGGGCAACACCTACGACTCTGACTACTACCCGTCCGGTGCCACCGCTTTCCCAACAGTCGGCAGCACCTATCGATCCATCACGGGCGTGGTGGCCACCCGCCATGGCGGAGAGATCATGCCGACCCGCAACAAAGACTTCGTCCAGTAGCCGCTTCCGCTTCTCTCTGCACCCACTTTCACCATCGGCTCTTCCTTCGCCAATCGCGGCGCACCGCCAGCGCGTCCGCTCGAAATCCGTGCGCACACAGGATCTGGCCCTGCGTGGTGCGGGGCCTGCTGCGTTTCGCTGCGTGAGCCCGCGCAGATGAAGGCACGGGGCCCTGCCTCGCTGGGGGCTTGTGGCCGTTTGCGTAGGCCATTCCGCTGCTTCCAGGATTTGCATTGGCTTTTGTCTTAGATTTTGATATTCGTTTTCAATATGAACCCAGTTGCGTCGCCCGCTCGGACCTTGCAGCAGGTGTGCGCGCGCAGGCTTCAGTGGGTCCGGCACCTTCGGCTGCTGATGTGGCTGGTGGGTCTTGGTGCGGCGTACCGGACGAGCTTTGCACAGGAGCCAGCGGACGCGCGCTTTTCCACCGTGGTGACGGCCTCTCGTACGGCGCAGCGGCAGAGCGAAGCGGCGACACCCATCGATGTCATCACCCGGGTCGACATCGAGCGCAGTGGCGCCCGTGATCTGGCGGAGGTCCTGGCGCTGCATCCAGCTGTGCAGCTTGAGCGCTCGTTTGCCGGGGCAGGGGTCTACGTTCAGGGTCTTGAGCCGCAGCATGTCCTCATCCTGATCGACGGACAGCGCATGATCGGACGGACCAACGGGGTCATCGATCTATCCCGCATTCCGGTGGAACGAATCGAGCAGGTGGAGGTGAGTCGCGGGGCCAGCTCCGTGCTGTATGGCTCGGATGCACTGGGCGGTGTGATCAACATCATCACGCGCTCGGCCAAGCGGAAGCTGGAAGGCAGCGCGCAGGTGCAGTACGGCGGGCTCAATGCCTTGGATCTGCGCGGCAGCGGAGGGCTGCGCTTTGGCGTGGGCGGTCTTGTCCTGACCGCAGGCTGGCATCGTCGTGATGCGTATCAGCTGGACCCGCAGTCAGCATCGACGAGCGGTGGTGCGTTTGATGAGCAGCAGGTGTCGGGCAAGCTTGATCTGCGTCCGACTGCGGCGTTTCGCGTGGGCACGGCGCTTTCCTACCTGCGGCGGCGTATGGATGGCGTCGACAGCACAGCCAGCGGCGCGGTGCTCGACCGAACCAACCTGACCGAGACGATCGATGCCAGCATCACGCCAGAGCTGCGACTCGGTCGCTTCACGCTCAAGGGGGTCGTTCAGTACAGCCACTTTCGCGATCAGTACTTGCTGGACCAGCGCCGAGGGACGCAGCTTGATTCCTATCAGCAGACGCGCGAACACCTGCTGCGCGGCGACCTGCAGCTGGACGTGCGGCTGCCGCTGGGTCAGCTCCTGACGGCGGGCGGAGAGCTGCTGTACGAGCGGCTGTATACACCCCGGCTGGCGACTGGCGAAGGGGACCGGCTGCGTGGTGCGGTGTTTGTGCAAGATCAGTGGCAGGTTGCCAAGGCCGTCGGTCTGTCGCTGGTTCCGGCGCTGCGCTTTGATGTGGACTCGCAGTTTGGCACCAACTGGGCTCCCAAGCTGGCGCTGCGCTTTGCACCGCTGCCTGCGCTGACCGCTCGCTTTGGCTACGGCGCAGGCTTTCGCGCACCGCAGTTCAAAGAGCTGCTGCTGCTGTTTGAAAACGCGGGTGCGGGATACCTGGTGTCGGGAAACACGAGCCTGCGACCGGAGACCTCACATAGCTTCAACCTGGGCATCGAGAGTGCGCCGGTTCCGTGGCTCCAGCTGTCCGGGAACTTGTTTCGAAACAACCTGCGCAACCTGATTCAGCCGCTGCTAACGGATCCGGGAAGCAGTGCCGGACCGCAGCGCTTTTCCTACGGCAACATCGCAGAGGCCTACACGCAGGGCGTCGAGCTGTCGGCCAAGCTTCGTCACAGTGACAAGTTTGGCTTGGAGCTGGGCTACACCCTGACCGACGCCTGGGATGTGCAGCAGCAGCGGGCGCTCGAAGGGCGACCACGGCATCGCGGCAGCATCTCGCTCAGCCTGCGGCATCCCGATTCCGGCATCGACTTCCAGACGCGGCTGGCGGTGGTGGGTCCGCGTCCGTATTACAGCGATGAAGAGGGCGATGGCGTCAGTGAGCGCGTGGATGCCGCCGCGTACGTGCTGTGGGATGCGCGGCTGGAGCTTGCCTTTTCTCGTCAGCTGGCTGGGTTTGTTGGGGGACAGAACCTGCTCGATGCGGGAGACGTTCGATTCTTACCGATTGCTCCGCGCTCGCTGTTTGTCGGGCTCAGTGTGCGCGGGGAGCGGCAGTAGTGGGAACCGGGCCCGATGGTGTCTTTCAAAGGGAGTCCGAATGCAAAACACACGGAGCGCGCTGCGGCTGTCTGGTCTTGTGCTTGGCTGCGTCGGCAGTCTGGTCGGCTGCGAAGGGGATTTGAGCACGCAGCTACAGCAGCAAGATCCACAGGTGATGGCGGGAACATCAGGACGAATCAGCAACACCCTAGAGGCCGGCGGGAGCGTAGTCAGCCGGGTCAATGCCTCGGATGCGACCGCATGGGTGTACGTGCAGCTGCAGACCGGGAAGGAGGTGACACCACAAGATCCGCTGCACTCGACAGACTGGGACATCGCGCTTCAGCGCTTCCAGATCAAAGTAAACGGCGGGGTGAGTGGTCAAGGAAGTGTCGCAGTGGCACTCCTTACCGGGACTCCGTTTGCGTCGCTGAGCATCGCCCCCAAAGACGGCTACGGCACCGACTTGCCAGACTCTGCGGACGATGGAACAGAGCCGGACTATGCCTTTACGCAAGGCGGAACCTGGTACGACTACAACATGACGACGCATGTGCTCAGCGCCAAGGATCAGGTCTACGTCGTGCGATCGAGCGCGGGGGCGTACTACAAGCTCCAGTTTACGGGCTACTACGACCAAGCGGGATCGTCAGGGTATCCGACGTTCCGCTGGCAGAGCGTCGCGGCTCCGTAGTCGCGGTGTGCCATCGCCGCGATGCGGGGTCGTTTCGTGGTCCTACGTGGGCGAGGAGGGCGACGTCAGCGGGGCGACTTGGGTCCGAGGACTGCTTGCAAGGGAATGTGAATCCACAGCGGCTGCTTGCGATCGTTGTCGAACACGATGAGCAGCGACTTTCCATCGTGAGACAGCGTGACGCCTTCGGGCTTGAGCCCGACAAAGCGGCGCAGCATCACAAGGGATCCGTCCGGCTTGCGCAGCCACAGGGCTCCGCCCCCATCGTGCGGCATCTTCTTGGGACTGTTGGCCAGCAGGGCGAGTGAGCCATCGGGAAGAAAGCTCATGTCGGAGATGCCTTGGATGACCTGCGCGCCGCCTTGCTCGACTTGGAGCGGCACTTGCGCAAACACCTGAACCTGACTGGGAGCCAGCGTCCCCTTTTTCAGGGCGCTCAGGACATCGCGGACCTTGAGGATGTAGGCCGCGCCCGCTGCGTTTTGGGGCGACTTGAGCCCGATGTATAGCTCGTCGCGATGAAAAGACAGCGCTTCAATGTCCACGGAAGGGGAGGGCAGCAGCCCCGATGCGGTGATGGCATCGGCCAGATCCAGCTCGCCCACGATCTTGAGCGCGCGACCGCTGAGCGCCAGCTGATAGAGCCGACGTCGCTTGACCTTGTCCTGTCCCTTCTTGTTGGCGGAGTGTGACGTGGTCAAAAAGAAGGTCTGGGAGGGACCGGGACAGATGGCCTCTGCATCGTTGAGCTTGTCGAGTCCACTGATGGGCAGCGGCTCTGCATCAAACGCACCTTCGCGGCTCACGGTAAACAGCCAAGCAATGTGGTTGGTGCCGCTTTCCTTTTTGCCGGTGTCATCGCTGATCACGATGTAGCGGGACAGCGCTGGGCTCCAGACCAGGCCCGACGGCTCAGGCATGGTGGTGCGCTGAAGCAGAGCGTCTGGCACCGCAAGGAGCGTGGGCTCTCCCAGCAGGCTGGCCGCCGCGACAAACCACCTAATGAGTGCTAACACGGAACGCGTCTCCTGGCAGAAGGGGCACCGGATCGTCGAGCTTTACAACAATGCGCCGACCCCACATCGGTACTGAGGGGGTTGGACGGGCTCTTATCGGCACTTCTTCTACCATAGGCGCTAGCTCCACAACGTGCGCACGCAGCGCGGCCACCGCGACGCCAACCTTACGCAGGGACACTGCGGCTCCGGGTGGATAGCTGCGGATCTGACGCTCGGGAACGTAGGTGACAATGTGACCGGGACGACTGGTGACCAGCGTGATCACCGGCATGCCGGCACCGACGACATCCCCGCTGCGGTGCAAGATGACGCCGACCGTGCCATCGACCGGAGCGCGCAGGGTCAGCTCGCCGATCTCGTAGTCGAGCTGCGCCAGCTCTGCTTCATGAACAGAGATGGCGATGTGCTGCGGACCCAGGCGCTGCTCCAGGCGACGCTGCTGCTCGGACAGAGGTCGTGGCCGCAGCCCCATCTGTTCCAGGTCTTTGTTTGACGCATGCGGACGCGCGGACAGCTCTGCCGAGAGCGACTTTTGCTGCTTGCGGGCAGCTTCCACTTCGGCGGCACGAACCAGTCGCTGCGTGGTCAGGTTGGACAGTCGCTTGACCGACTGATCGACCTCGCGAAGCTCTGCGCGCATGCGCTGGACGTCGGCATTGGCCCGCACCGCTTGGATCTGACCGCGTGCCAGCTGGGCGGCCTGTAGATCCTGGTCTGCCAGAAGCTGGGCTTTCGCTTGCTGAAGCTCGGCTTGGACCTTCTGCTTGCGTAGCTCCAGCGGTCGCGCATCAAGCTGCACCAAGATGTCGCCCGCCTTGACCACTTGTCCGAGCGTGGCGCGCACTTCCTTGATGCGTCCGGCCTGTAGCGGAGCCACCGAGTACACCTGCTCTTCTACGTAGCCCACTGCGGTGCCGGGACCGAGTGTCATGCCGCGAGACAGCACCCAAAAGCCAGCGCCCGCCATGGCCACCAGCAGCCAGGCCGGAATCCTCCCAATCAGGGAGCGTATGGAGTCCTTAAGGCTCAATCGATGTGTCCTGCATCAGCAGCGTGGCGCCACTTACACCGCTGATGGCGCTCACGGATTTGAGGATTTGTCCCTTTTCGGCGGCGGTGCGGAGCTTGAGGTGATACGCGTGCTCCTGCGTGCCACCTCCCAATTCGCGCATGTTGATGAGCACAAAGCTTGGCGCAAACTTGGCCAGCGCTTGGCTGATCGCGCGCTGCTCTTCTGCTCCTGCCGGTACTTGCAGTCGCAGCACCGCGTTGTAGAGCTTGCGCGAGCCGAACTCTGAAAAGGACAGATAGGCCATCGAGCAGCAGAACACCGCAGTGCCCAAGATGGCGATGGAAAAGGCCAAGACGCCGCAGGCCACACCAATGCTGAGCGCAGCAAAGGCGAACATCAGGTCGCGGGTGTCCTTGAGCGAAGTACGGAATCGGATGACGGTGAGCGCGCCGACCAGACCCAGTCCGCGTGCCACATCGTCACCAATCGCAAGCATGACGATGGCTGCCACCACACCCGCGACAGCCAGCGTGGTTGCAAAGCTACGAACATAAGACAGTCCGCTATACGTTGCGACATAGACCCACGAGATGGTCATCGACAGCGCATAGGACAGAAGCAGCGCGGCGAGCGCGAGATCCCAACCAATCCGGGTTTCCATCTTAGGACTCCCTGGCTGCGTGAAGGGGGGGCCATGGTGCGAGGTCGTGACCGATGAGCGCGTCAGGGCCCAGCTCTTCCATCGTCATGGCCATCACGTACTTGGAACATGCAGAGACAGACAGCTTCAGCTTCTGAATCACTTCACCCACCCACAAAGGCGCGCTGCCTCGGAACTTCAGCTCGATCAAGCTGGAGGCTTCCGGTTGATAGTTCCCTTGTCCGCACAGATGAATCCACGCGCTGGGATCGCCAATCAGTGTCGGTCCGCGTGCGGGCTGATACATGATGTCGCGATCGATGGTGAGCCGGACCTCTTCCGCTGGATCGATCGACGTAAACGCTTCTCTGCGACACGAGATGATCACCTGCGGAACGGCGCGGTGCATCAGCATCAGGTACAGAAAGTGATCGAGCGTGCGCTGTTCCTCTGCGGACTTGAGCCGAAGGTTCGACGGAATCTCTCCCTTCAGCAGCGCCGGAACGGCTTCCATCGGAACGATCGCGCGATCCTTGAACGTGACCCGCTTGACCTTGCGCTTGACCTCGAAAAACGCTGGCCCCGAAGGCGGTGATCCGTAGGCGCGAATCCGTAGCTTGCTGCGATCGGGGGCTCCCTGTACGTGCAGATCCAGAAAGTCATGGTCGCTGGAGTCCAGATACAGAGACGTATTCCGCTGTCCTCCGAGCGCCCAGTCATCGCAGCGCAGATAGGAAGAGGTCATGTCCAAGATCTGCTTCACCATCGCATCGGTGAGCCAGTACTTGAACTCGAAGCGCTCAAAGGATGTCGTTTCCTTTTTCATTTGCCGACCTCCGACAGGGGAGATCCGACGGCTGCTTCCAAGGCCAGCCACGCTCTGCGAAAGGAAAGGCGCGCTTCTTGGTATTCCTTTTGGGCGCGCAGCGCACTCTCTTCACTGCTCAGGAGTGCGACCAGATCCAGCTGTCCACCTTTGAGCGCTAGCTCCATCAGCTGCTCGTGATCGGCGATGATCGGCAGCACTTCCTTTTGATAGCGAAGCACGATGCTGCGACGGGTCTGTAGCTCTGCATGGGCGGTGTAGACCGCTTGCTTCAAGGTCTG
This sequence comes from uncultured Myxococcales bacterium, assembly GCA_937868485.1. GTDB lineage: Bacteria > Myxococcota_A > Polyangia > Palsa-1104 > JAEUJZ01 > JAEUKA01. Next base: position 34,595 of record CALMML010000379.1, read on the forward strand.
AAACTGCGCCTGTGCGAGCGACTGTTCCATGTCAAGCTCTGCCGCCGCGATCTTGATGGGTCCACTGTTCCAGTTGAGAACGGGCAGCGGAAACTCAATCCCGACCAGTCCTTCATTCGGATAGTTGGTGGAGTTTGTCGACCGATAGCGACCGCTTAGCTCAAACCACGGCCAGCGCTTGGCACGCTCGCTGCGCAGGACTTGTTCCCTTTGCACGATCTTGGACTGTGCGGCTTTGAGTGCCGGACGTGCGCTCAGCGCTTGCTCCGCAAGGGAGTCCGCATCAGGAATCGCGCTCGGCTCCATTTGAACGGCGGTCGGGCCCCTCACCTGAATCGGCGACGCGGACAGAATCCCCAGCAAGGTATGAAGCTGCGACTGCGACTCTGTCTGTTTCAGCAGCAGATCATCCAGATCGCGCTGCGCGTACAGCATGGACAGCTGAAGCATGTTCAGCTCAATCCGGGTTGCTGCGCCGTGTGTGATGCGTGTCTTCAGTAGCTCTAGCATGCGCTTGCGCAGCGTCAGCATCTGGTCGTACAGCACGCGCTGCTGCACAAGGGTGAGCAGTGTGGAGTGCGCCATCCGCACTTGGTTGGCCACCTCCCACTCTTTCTCTGCGATCTCAAACTGGATCTGTTCCAGGTGTGCGCGTGCCGCAGATCGACCTGCGGAATAGACCACTGGCTGCGGTGGCGTCCACTTGAGCGTGATCGCAAAGCCCATCTGTGCGCCGGTCTGAACGTGAACGAGCTGAAGCTGTGCGATCGGATTCTCAATCGCCGAAGCGCTGACGATCTCTCCTTCGGCCACGGCTCGCTGCTTGCGAAAGGCGCGCAGCGCAGGATTGTGTTTCAGCGCATGAAGCACCGCTTCGTCCTCGCCAAAGCCACTCGCAGCGGAGGACTCCTTTGCGCCGCGCTCGGCTGCCTGTGCCTGCGTCTGTACCACTTGCGCTACGGCAGACTCCGCGCACAAAAGACCCAGCACAACCGTGACAGCCATAAGCCACATCCATCACCTAAGCGCGTAGTTCGAGCCACCAACTCACGGTGTCCGAGGAACAAAGCAACGGACCGTACGACTCAATTTGACGAACGAGGGCTCTTCCGAGTTCCACGTTCGGAACCAAAACGACACAATCCGTAACAGTTGTCGCCACTTCCCCCCGGCAACGCTGTGTCTTTCCACAACTCTCCAATTATACAAGCAACGAAGTTGTTACATCCAGGGTGATTCGCGCGCTTTGTCGTCTGACAAATGAGTGCGCGGCAGCACTACATCGCGGCTCGTGTTTTTCGTAGGGAAGTCGCGGACTTGCGAACAGACTGCGTCCGCGCGGCTGGATGCCTTACATCGGCTGCAAGCGATTGGTCGGAATGATCTGCTTGTACGTCGATGGGCTCGACCACAGGAGCTTGGCGGAGGCGACTCCGGTCGCTTCGTAGTATTCCATCGTGACGGTGACGGGAGTCCCGGCGGTCAGGTTGATCGTTCCGCTGTATTCCGTCGTGGTCTGATCTTTCCACTGATTGATGAGCTGCGTTCCGTTCACCCACAAGCGCACGCCTTCGTCGGTCTGCGTGTAGAAGGTGTATGTCTCCGAAAAGCGCGGAACGATCTTTCCGGTCCAGCGAATCTGGAATCCATCTGCCGGAACCAGCGCATCGGGACTTCCCGCTGCAAAGTCAAAGTTCACGGTCGGTGAGACTTTCGATGTCTTCAGCGTGGCCTTCGTAAAGTCGTGGGTCAGATCGCCAGCCATCGTCTGGTACATGTCCGCTTTGAGTCCACACGTCGTTGCGGTGCAGGTCTGTTCTTCTGCCAAGTCCAGCACATCCAGATGTCGGTAGTTCCCGAACATCATCAGGTTGTTTAGCTCGGTGTAGTAGTTGCAGATGTTCACCGCTGCGGGCGACGACACGTAGTCCGTAATGCTGAACGTATTGGCCGCATCCAGCACCTTGGATCGATAGGACTGCGGACTGAGCACGCCGGTCTTGTCTAGCTCGATGATGCGCGCTCGGATCTCGCTGCGGAAGCACTTGATCATCGCGTCTTTGAGCCGGTTGTACTGACCATTTCCTTCTTCTCCCACGAAGAAGGAACGGCCTCCGACCCAGCCGTACTGCTCGCCAAACTCACGATCTTTGTCCTGCGGAATCAGCAGCCACTTTCCGTCGGAAGCGCGCTGATACAGGAAGTGATTGTGGAACCCTTCATCCCATGGCTCAGACCAGTTCCGAATGGCGATGTAATCGATCATCTTCTGGATGTCGAAGTTATCGACCAGATACTGTTTCAGCGTCGTGAAGTTGTTGGTCGCTACCGCCGTCGCACGCAGCGAGTTGACGGTCTCGATCATGGTCCGCAGCTTGCTGTTGTTGTCCCAGTTGTACGTCTTGCGGTCGTAGGTGAACTTGTAGCGGTCGTCGATTGTCCACATCGGACAGGTGGTGTTGAGCGTGAGCGTAGACTCATCGGAAACGCCCCACGGACCTTCTACAGCACCAGCATTGCCATCGGCTTTGAACAGGTCGCCGACCCGCTCTCCTGGCGCACGATAGCGCTTCATCATGTCGCCATCGATGTGCTCAATGTCGAGCATGTAATGATAGTAGCCGCCGTTGATGTGGAGGCGCGCGTACTTGGCCTTCTGCACAGGAACGTTGACGCTCGGATCTCCGTACAGACGCTCTCCCAGCTGATCATCCAGACCCGGACACGCTTGATTGAGCTTGTTGAGCACCATCTTGCGCCGCTTCCCTTCATAAGGAGCGTACGCAGGGAAGTCTACCTTCCAGCTCAGCACCGTCGGTGTTGTCGGTCTTGCGGGCAGCGGATTGATGGTCGTCTTGCTGATGTCCAGACCGACTCCGTTGGTGCGATTCCAGCGACTCCCTTCGTAGCGAACAAAGGTGTCATAGACAATTCCGTCCGCGACAAACACGGCTGGAACCTGTCCATCCCAGACATCCCGCAGCAGACAGCGATTGGCAGGCGTTCCTCCCGGTGCGACGCGCTTGTCATCAGGAGTCGGCCAGTTTGCGTTGTCATAGATCTGCGTCCAGTCTTCCTTCTTGATAAACAGATTGTAGATAGGCGCGTTTGTATTGACCGGTGGCGTCACGAAGTACGCCCACCACGAAAGTGGATCGGACGCACGCGGCGAGATCACTTCCGACCCCGCTCCTTTGTCCACCAAGATTCGATAGCGAACGATCGAGTTGTTCGGTTGCTTCGGCAGCGTCGCTTCATAGAAGCCACTGTTTGCCACCAGATCGACCGTGGTGACCGGCTCTCCGGTGGCTTGAAGGTCATCCACAAACCACTGTAGCTGCGGCTTGGAAAACGGACTCAGATTGGAAAAGACCACGCTGATCTTGACCGTATCTGCGGACCGAATCAGCACGTTTCCGCTCTGCGCTGCGACGATCTTGCGCTCGACAATCGTGGGCGGCTGTCCCGTGGTGCTGTTGGCGCGACCCGGACTTGCGCCATCCAGCGGAGACGGAGTCCAGTTGGCGATGAGGCTTGCCGCCAGATCGTAGTTTACGCGCTGAAGCGAGATTCCTTTGTACTGATGCGGCGCGGTGGTAAGCGGGGTTGGGAGTCGTCCCAGCCACTCATCATCGGCTCCCAGACCGTCGGCTCCGATCGGCCACGGGAAGTCGACGTGATACTCGACAGATTCCACCAGCGTGTTTTCCGCATTGAGCAGGTTGATGACCGCTCCGCTGTTGTCGAGATCTCCGGTGTATTCCCCCACGATGTCGCTTGCGCTGATCTGGTAGGACGAGACAGCCGCGAGCGCGCTCTTGTTTTTCGCCAGCACCAGATAGGCACCCGGCGCCAAGGTGGTTCCGCTCGGAAAGGTAAACTGAACGGTTCCGCTCAGCTTCCAGCTCGACAAGTCCACTTGGGAGTCGCTGCGATTGTACAGCTCCAGAAACTCGTGGTTGTCGTCGTAGGCCTTTTCATCCACCGGGTTATACATGATCTCCGAAAACACCACCTTGGGCGCTTCCACCATCGGGGGCGGATTCGGAATCATTTCCTGACTGGTGTTTGAATCGGAACTACACGCAAATCCAAGTGCTGCAAACAGTCCAAGGAACCAAGGCCGCTTCGAGACACGCTGGTTCATGATAAGCCTCTGTGTATGGCGCTAAGAAAAGAGAACTGCGCCAGACAGGATATCACGCCGGGCGGCGGCAAAGTAGCGGCGATGGCAGGGCGCGGAAGGAGTCTGCGCGGCAGGCAGAACGTACGCAGCGGAACGGTAGCTGATGCAGGCGGATTCTAGGTTCGCGCTACTCGCTCTTTTCCCACATCTTGTTGCGTAGCTTGAACTTGTCTGGATAGCTCTGATCGTCATCGCTCGGAGAGACTTGGCGCTTGTAGATGCGCTCTCCTCCCTTTTCATCGAACGACCACTTTTCATCCCACTTGTCGTTGCGATTCAGGTCCACCTTGGCGCGGACATACTTGCCGCCTTCCGCATACAGGTTGACCTTGTAGGGACGACTCGGCGTGGCGTCTTTGACCTTGTCACTAGACGGCGTCTGTTCAAACAGACGGATGATTTCTTCGTCGAACGGACGCATCGCAAACAGCTTCTTGCCGCTCGCTGTGGTCTGTCCTGCGGCTTGTTCTTTGGCGGGCGAAGGACTGTCCGTTTGGCCTGCTCGTGCAGAGACATCCGCAAGCTGCGCAAGGGGTCGCGCAGTCGGCTCTGCTTCGCGAGGACTTGGCTCTGGCACCGATGGCTTGGTCCCGGCGGACTCTGTCTGGGTGGTGGTGGCGATGGCCGGCGGATCCGCTTGGCTCTTGGTTGCAAAGTACACCGAGCCCACGAGTCCCGAGGTTGCGCCCGCGATGATCAGGTTGCGAAAGGTCGTAAACTTCATGACAGCCCCTGGTCGCTTTCGTTCTTACACAGATGACGTTGGTGAGCGCTGTTCCGAAGACGCCTGCGCTCGCGTCATCAGCCCTCGTTCGATCGGAACCGTGCAGTAACACAGCGGATACGGACACGGCCTGGGCCCTTCAAACAGCGCGAAAGATTCCGACAGAAAGTCGCCCAGCTTTTCCATCTTATGCCGACGTGCCGGATAACAGCGATAGGCGACGCCGCGATCGTCGAGGATGAAGTAGCGGCTGCCCGACCAGCACGGTGATCCCGTGAAGCGATGAGCGATCTGTCCGGTGCGATTGTGTCCACCGAGCTGCACAAGCTGCTGCGACTGCTCTGGACTGTAGGAAACCAGCTCTCCGTCTTGCTTTTCCGGCTGAATCTTGAAGGTGACACCGCGCTGCGCAAAGCGATCGGCCAGGTCAGACAGTCGCGGCAGCGCTGCTTGCGTGGCCACGGTGGTGACATTCAGGCTCGGAGTCGGCAGGCTTTCATCGCGCGCTTCCCGAAGTGCTGCGGACATCCTGTGGGCCTTGTCTACAAACGCATCCACATCTGCGACATAGTCCAAGTGCAGACTACAGGAAAAGACACCGATGCGACCGCGCGCGGCGCGCACAAACGATCGCAGCTTGGTTTCGCTGGCCGAAAAGTTGGTGACGATCGAGATCCGGTGTCCGATCGCTGCGAGTCCTTCTGTGATCTCATCCAGCGTCGGATGGACGAAGGGTTCCCCGCCCGAGATCTTCACTTCCCAACGTCCCGGCAGGCGCGCAAAGGACTGTAGGAATCGCGGGGTATCGCGGCTCCAGCGACCACGATCGTCCATGAAGCGCTGCGTGCAGTAGGAACAGCGATAGTTGCACGCGGTGTTGATGTTCCATGACACCACACCTTCGGACGGGCAGGGCGGGGCGGCGTCGCTCATGAAGACGGTCCTCTGCTGCGCAGTCGCACAACCGGAATGATGTCGGAACGGACCTGCGCGTCCGATGACGCTTCCGGTTCTTCGTAGCGGCGCTGCGCTTTGGCGATTCCTTCGATCATGCCGCGATTGGCAGGAACCGTACACGGACAGATGTCGTACGGACACGGCGACGCGGAATCCCACCGGCGGAGCGTTCCTGCAAACACGTTTCCGAGCAGTCCTTGCTTGTGGCGACGCGCAGTGCGACAGCTAAATCCGTCTCCGTTTTGCAGCAGCACAAAGTAGTCCACGCCTGCGTAACAGCGCTTTCCTTTGTAGCTCGGCGCCATGTTTGCGCGATCCGGGGTTGGACAGTCCCCGACCAAGTCCTGGATGATGGCTTGATCTTCTGCGGAGTAGGAAGCGATGCCTCCGTCTGCTTTCATGATCTGCGGAAACATCGTCAGGCCCGCTTGTTCCAAGACTTGCTTGGCAGCCAGAACCTGCGCAAGACGCCCCGGAACCAGCACGCTGTTGATGGTCAGGTGCGCACGCGGATCCATCTTTTCGCGCAGCACGTTGGCCTTTTTCACGAAGTCTTCGGGCGACGTAAACTCTAGGTGAAGGCTCGCGGACACCACACCGAGTCTGCCTTGGGTCTGCGCCGCAAAGCGCTCAATGATCGCAAGCGGAGCAGACAGGTTGGTGAGCACGCTGATCGTGTGCGGAGTCTGCTCGATCAGACCCGGAATGATGCGCTCCATAAAGCCTCGGAACGCAAACGGCTCGCCGCCGGTCATCTTGATCTCAAAGCGCGTCTTGAGTCCGGCAAAGAACGTGAGAAACTGCTCGACCTGCTCGGGGCTTGGGTGTCCGGTGCGATAGACCTTGCTCTGGATGCAGTACGAGCAGTCGTAGTTACAGACGCCGCAGACTTGCCACTCGATCGTCGGCTGACGCTTCATGGCTTGCGACCTGTGACTTGGTACAGCCGCTCCTGTCCAAACGCCTGTGCAAAGCGCTGCGACAAGCTGTGGTTCATGTTGAACTTTCCGCACTGATGACACGCTGAAAAGTACTGTCCTTTGCGAAGCGCTGCGCGCACTTCATTCCAGCGCGGACCATCCCACTGCTCTGAAAACGGGCTTTGTGCCAAGTGACCCGTCACCACATCGGGACTACAGCAGTACAGGATCGTTCCATCCACCAAGATGCGCGCATAGGAATAGCCCATGAAGCAGCCGATGTCTTCGATCGGAGCCGTCGCTGCATCCCCTGCGCGGAGCTGATCGGAAAACACATCGAAGTTGGCCACCACACCGAGCCGCGCCGCTTCTTCCATCGCAGCCGGAAGCCACTCCGATTGGAGCTGTCTGCGCTGATCTTCACTGATGCGAACCGCTTCCGTTCCGCTCTGCAGACTCGCCAGCTTGAAGTTCACCTGCGAGGCTTGATACTCGCTTGCTTGACGAATCATCGCGACCAGCTCGTGCGCGTTTTCCCGGCAGATGACGTGAATGTGCTTGTAGCGCTTGCCCGCAGCGCGGAACTTGCCAAGCATCACCAGCACGCGCTGCCACTCGTCGCTCACAAAGCTGGGATGAAACGCCGTATACGCCTTCTGCGATGCCGCGTGCAGTCCAATCAGCAGCTGATCTACATCGTGCGCGATGATCCGATCCGGGTCGGACGCCACCAAGTTGGTGATGATCGTCAGATACAGTCCGCGCCGCTTGACCTCGGCAATCATCTCGTAGATCTCGGGATGCGTGAACGGCTCTCCCATCCCGGACAGAATCACCGAACGGAGCCCGCCCAGCTCGCTCACTTCCATCAAGATGTCGCAGACGGTGGCTGCATCAATGCGCTGCCGTTTCCACTTGAGAGATCGCGGCACCGTCAGATGCGGCGAGTGATCCCAGCACGTCACGCAGTTTGTATTGCAGCCGTTGGTGATGTCGATGTGCAGCGTATCGGGTCCGGTGACAGGCCGTCCCAGATGCATGCCGAGTAGTCGTGGATCGACTCGCTTCATGACAGCATCCTGACTGCGGACTGAACGACTTCGCGCAGGGATCCGCCGTGATCTTCGCTCTGCGCAACCGACAGCACACGCAGTCCTTGATACAGATCTTTTCCTTGCGCGCGGAGCGTGGACAGAAGCCGCTGAATTTCGGTAACAGACTGCTCGACCGGAAGGCTCCGTTCCCCCGGAAGCTGACGCACAAACGACAGCGCACCCGGCCAGTCTGAAAACTGCGACAGCGTTGTCAGCAGCGCTTCCAGACCCTGCGTCCGCTCCGTTCGATCACCTGGGCCCAGCCGTCCGTGTAGCTGCTTTAGCAGACGAATCAGCGCGGGCTGTGGCAAGCGATGCTGCGTCGCCAAGCGATACAGCGACAGCGCTTCATCGAGCGGAATCTCTTCGCCACTTGTGGCATCGAGCGCATGCGCCACCTCGCAGATCTGTTCCAGCGGAGTGTCTGTCTGCGCAAGCTCGGAAAGCAGCGTGTCATCCACCGCATCCGCCGCCGCATCGATCTGGTCCTTTGTCAGCAGCAGAGACAGCAGCTTCTGCGCCGCATCGCGCGCGTGATTGGAAGGAACCAGCGCCATCGCCGCCGCTTTGGCCTTGGCTCGCTGCTCGGGATGCAAAAACACCGTCATCGCTTGCGCAAGCTGCTCTGCAAACTGCGGACTCTCAATCGGTGCGCGCAGGTGAATCGCGGCACCGCACTGCGCGGCTTGCTCGGCCCGCTTGTCTTGTTCATCCGCGATCTTTTCCTGTGGCAAAAAGATCGTCGGAACCCCCGCATACATCAGCTCATGAAACGAGTTGTAGCCCGCCGAGCAGATCGCAACGTCCATTCCGGGCAGCAGCTCTGCCATTCCCGGCTGCGTCAGGAACGTCACGTTTGGTCTGTGCAGCGACGGTCCACGATACAGCGGTCCCGCCCCGACAATCAGGTGCAGCGTGGGAACCTTCGCAAGCTGCTCGCAGACCGTGTGCAGGTGACTGGCTGCGCCGCGATCGCCTCCACCACCGGCAGACACATAGACGAGCAGCTTGTCTTCCCCGACCGCGAAGTGTGCCCGTACGCTGTCGCGCGACAGACACTCTGCTTGATCACGAATCATCACCGGACCGACGTAGTGAAGCTGGCCTCTGCGCAGTCCTTTGACCGTTCCTTGCGATTCCTGTTCGTATTCTGGAACCAAGATCTGATCGTACAGCGGCAGCATCGCTGCGAAGTCTGGACGGCTCAGGAACTCCTCTTTGACCGAGCGATGAATGAACGCTTTGTGGCGACACAGATCGAGCGCCGACAGCAGCTCTCCAAACGATCCGCGCGGAAACGTATCCACCAAGAACAGATCAGGACGCAGCAGCCCGAGCGAGTGCCACACCCACTGCTTGGCCAGCGCCAGATACGTCACCTTGTCGATCCCGGTGTCTCCGATGATCGTCTTCGACGGCATCTTGAAGCTGGCAAAGCGCTCGGCAAACAGCAGGCTGTCCGCTTCACTGGAGGTCAGAAAGTAGATCTCTGCACGCAGATCCAAGACCTGTAGATAGCGACGAATCCAGCGATTGATCGCGCACAGCCTGGTCAGATGTCCTGCACCTGAGCCGTTGACCGCGTAGTTTACGATGCGAAGAGGACTGGCCATGGAAGCTCTACCAAGCGGTTGGGAATCGGGTTGGGAATCGACGTAGGAATCAGCGTGGGAGTCCGCTTAGGAAAAGTCGGACTGATGATTCCGATGAAAGGAATCGAACGTATCGATCACCGCAACGGCAGCGTCGCCATCGTCATCGATAAACGCCACCTCTCCGCTCACCTCATCGCTTGGCTTGGCTTTGGGACGACGGTACTTGTACGTTGGATGCAGCGCTTTGAACCGCGCCACTTCATCAATGTAGTTGGCTTTGACCTTCCCGTCCGTCACCAGATCCCACCACAGAAAGTCTTCATCCAGCCGTCCGTGCTCGTACGCTTGAAACGCGATGATGGCCGTCTGCGCTTGCTGCTGGCGCTGGAGCATGTCCAGACAGCGGCGATCGCGCTCTCTCATCTTGTCAAACTGCGTCAGATCAAAGCGCTTCCCTGCATACTTGGGTCGCTGGTACTTGTTTACTTCGTGTCCCAGCTTGCTGAGCGTCTGTTCCATCGCAGACTTCGATCCCTCGACAAGCTGCGTGCTCGTCTGGCGAAGATACTCTGTCTGTTTGCGCAGTCCGTAGTAGCGCTTCGCCAGCAGATCAAGCTGCGGAGCCTGCGCCAGACGATCCCCGATCATCACCAGATCCAGCTCGGACAGATGCCGTTCTAGCTGAATCCGCGCGTCCTTTCGGAACTGCTCCGGCATCTTTTCATGCTGTTCCTGAAGCGGATGTTTTCCTTCCGACAGCGCGCGCCGCTCTGCCACAAGCGCGGTGTGCTCCGCTTCCAGCGCCTCTCCGCTCGCAACCTCTGCGCGCAGCTTGCTCAGCTTTCCGTCGTACACCGCCACCGCATCGCGTGCGCTCAGGTACTCGCTGCGTACTTCCGCAAAGGTCTTTTCCTTGCCTTCGCTCATCTGCTCGATGATCTCGTCGCCCGCTTTCCAGTCGCTGTAGTAGCTGAGCCGCCAGACCGGAACGGAATAGCTGGGCAGTCCGTATTCCACATCGAGCAGACGCTGAAGTCGCGGATGTTCACACTGGCGCAGCGTCTCTGCAAACGGATGACGAAACTCGCTAAGCTCTGCAATCTCACGCACCAGCGTTCCCGTGCGAGGCGCGCGCAGCAGCAGTCGATTTTGAAACCTCGGCTCTGCTTCGATGGCAACCAGTCGCTGAGCGATGGCTTGACCGCGCTCTGTGATCTGCGTCCGCAGCTTGCTCTGCGCCTTCTGTAGCTCCTCTGCCGGATTGCGAACCGCCATCGTGCGATATCCGGTAAGCGCAATCGCCGCTTCCACTGTGGATGCATTCAGATCGGGCAGGATGGCTTCCGCCAGCTCTGCCAGGGCCCGCTCACTGCGGCTCACCAGCGATGACACTTCCCGCCGCGCTTGGGCCTGCGCTTGATCCAGCTTCTGGATCGTACTGCGCAGCTGCGACTGCATCTGTCCCGCTTGGCTTAGGTACTCCGAACGGTCTCGAAGGGATGCCATCGCTTACGACTCCTTCGCGCGCTGCCGATGCGAGGCAACCATCGAAAGGAATCGCTCCGCGTGCAGCCGCAGCTCGTCTGCAGATCCCACGTCGTACTCATCGACCAGCAAGATGAACAGCTCCCCTTGCGCGATGCGCGCTTCGATCGCCAAGAGCATCTCGGTGGACAGCTCGCTGCGATCGCCCGCTTCGGTCGTGATGTACTCAAAGCCCACGCGCTGACTGGGATCGAAGCCGTCGATCTGAAAGCGAATCACGCCTTCCGCGAAGTCATAGCCATCGCGGATGTCGTAACCAGCGGCCTCAAACGATTCCTTAAGGACTGCGCAGCCTTGGGATTCAGAGAGCATGAATCCCTATGTTATCGCGATTCGTTTCTGCGGCTGCGAAAAAGAAGACCGACGAGGAAAGGACTAGTTTTCGGGCTCGATCACCCAGGTCTCACCCGAGCGCAGCAGCTTGTCGACATCGCCTTTTCCGCGCGTCGCCACCATGCGCTCTTTTTGGGCCGCCACCAGCTCTTCGTAGGCCGGACGGATCACGTTGCGCAGCACGCCGATCGGAACCGGGAACTCCGGCCACTCCATCCGCGACAGCATGAAGGCGTAGCTCGGGTTTTCGACCGTCTCATCGTGAACCGCGATCTCGGACAGCGGCACCTGGCCCGGACCTTCGCCTACCTCGACCACTTCGGGCGTGAAGTTCTTCCCGATGCGGATGCCCTTGTTTTTGTCCTTGCCGAAAATCAGCGGCTTGCCGTGCTCCAGGTACAGCACCCGGTCCGCCTTGTTCGTCTTTTCGGTGATGTAGACAAACGCGTCGTCGTTGAACACCGGGCAGTTTTGGTAGACCTCAAGCAGCGTCGTGCCTTTGTGGTCGCCCGCTCGCTTGAGCATCGCTTGCAGGTGCGCAAGCTCGGTATCAATCGAGCGCGCCACAAACGTTCCTTCCGCCCCGATCACCACCGACAGCGTACTAAACGGATGATCCAGCGAGCCGCCCGGCGTCGACTTGGTCTTTTTGCCAAGCTCCGAAGTCGGCGAGTACTGGCCCTTGGTCAGTCCGTAGATCCGGTTGTTAAACAGGATGATCTTGATGCCGACGTTGCGCCGCAGGACGTGGATCAGGTGGTTGCCACCAATCGCCAGCGAGTCGCCATCGCCCGTCGCCATCCACACCGTCAGATCCGGTCGCGACACCTTGATGCCCGTCGCAATCGTCGGCGCGCGTCCGTGGATGGTGTGAAAGCCGTAGGTGTTCATGTAGTACGGGAAGCGGCTGGAGCAGCCGATGCCCGACACAAACACGATCTTTTCGCGCGGGATGCCAAAGTCCGGCATCACCTTCTGGACCTGCGCCAGGATCGAATAATCCCCGCAGCCGGGGCACCAGCGCGGCTCTTGGTTCGAGACAAAGTCCTTCCGGCTGAGCGCCGGCTTGACCACTTGCGTGCTGTTGTCAGTCGTGGACATGGATGTGACCTCTGCCTAGTTCTGGGCCTTGGGCGCGCGCTCCGCGATGGCGTGGCACAGCTCCGAGACCTTGAACGGCTTGCCTTGGATCTTGTTGAGTCCCTCGGCATCGACCAAAAATTCCGAGCGCAGGATGCGAACCAGCTGCCCGTTGTTCATTTCCGGCACCAAGATCCGCCGAAAGCCCTTGAGATACGGTCCCAGGCGGGGATTCAGCGGGTTGAGCCAGCGCAGGTGAACGCTCGACACCTTGCGTCCTTCCTTCTGCATCATGTGAACCGCTTGCGTGATCGCCCCGTACGTCGAGCCCCAGCCAACCACCAGCAAGTCCCCTTCCGGCGGTCCGCAGGTAATCAGCTCGCCCGCTTCTCGGGCAATCCCCGCGACCTTGGCCGCGCGCGTCTTCACCATCTGGTGGTGGTTGTCCGCGTCGTACGAGATGTTGCCCGTCTGCTGGTGCTTCTCGATGCCGCCGATGCGGTGCTCAAGACCCGGCGTGCCCGGACGCACCCACGCCCGCGCCAGCGTCTCTTGGTCGCGACCGTAGACCATGTAGCCTTCGGGATCGGTGCGAAACTGCGTCGGGAACTTCGGCAGCGTCGACAGCTCCGGCACCCGCCACGGCTCCGAGCCATTGGCCAGGTAGCCGTCGCTTAGCACGAACACCGGCGTCATGTACTTCACCGCGATCCGTGCCGCTTCGATCACCGTGTGGAAGCAGTCGCTTGGCGTCATCGCCGCCAGCACCGGCACCGGACACTCGCCGTGACGACCGTACAGCGCTTGCAGCAGGTCCGCTTGCTCCGTCTTGGTCGGCAGACCCGTCGAAGGCCCGCCGCGCTGCACGTTGATGATCAGCAGCGGCAGCTCCAGCATCACCGCCAGACCAATCGCCTCTTGCTTGAGCGAGATGCCCGGGCCACTCGTCGCCGTCACCCCGAGCGATCCCGAGTACGACGCGCCGATTGCCGATCCGACGCCCGCGATCTCATCTTCCGCCTGGAACGTCGTCACGTTGTAGTTCAGGTAGTTCGACAGCTCGTGCAGGATGTCCGACGCGGGCGTAATCGGATAGCCACCGAAGAACACCGGCAGCTCCGCCAGCTGACCCGCGCACACCACACCCAGCGCCGTCGCCGAGTTTCCCGTCACGTTGCGATACAGACCCGGCGCGATCTTGGCCGGACGAACGTGGAAGGTCTGGCCAAACATCTCGGTGTTTTCACCGTAGCTGTAGCCTGCCTTGAAGGCCCGAATGTTGGCGTCGGCCAGCTCGGGCTTTTTCGCAAACTTTTCTTGGATCGACCGCAGCTCGCGCTCTGTCTCGCGCTGGTACATCCAGAACATCAGACCCAGTGCCCAGAAGTTCTTGCAGCGACCCGCGTCCTTGGTGCCCAGCCCCGAGCCTTCCAGCGCCAGCGTCGTCAGCTTGCTGATGTCGATCTTCACCAGCCGATAGCGCTGACCCAGGCTCTCGTCATCGAGCGGGTTTGTCGGATAGCCCGCCAGCTCCAGGTTCTTGGCCGTAAACGCGCCCGTGTTCACGATCAGGATGCCGCCCGGCACCAGATCCGGCAGGTTCACCTTGTAGGCCGCCGGGTTCATTGCCACCAGCACATCTGGCTGGTCGCCCGGCGTGTAAATGTCCTGCGAGCCGAAGTTTATCTGGTAGCCCGAGACACCGAACAGCGTGCCCGCCGGGGCGCGGATTTCCGCCGGAAAGTCTGGCAGCGTCGCCAGGTCATTGAGAGCAAGTGCGCTGGCCCGGGTAAACTCCGTTCCCGTCAGCTGCATGCCGTCGCCCGAGTCGCCGCAGAAGCGGATGACCACGGACTCCACCACCTGGATCGGCGGCGGGTTAGACGGCTGGGTTGTCTGTTGTTCCATCGGTACGTTCCTCGAAATAGGTCCGCGCCTGCGTTGGGTCTACTCGGCCATGCGAGACAAGGCCCGATGGGCGCGCTAGGGGATCACGAGCGGTTTGAACCGCCCTGTTCTATCAACGGGGGAGAACGCGTGCTAACAAAAGCGACAGCACAATGGCAAGCGCAAGCAGCGCCCACCACAGCCATTCTGAAGGTCGGACAACTGGCGGAGCGGGGGACGGGGCTGGCACTGGCTTCGGAGTCGGCGTCTGAAGGCTCCGCAGCGACACGCCCGGTGAAGAGTTGTAGTCGGTCTTGACGATCTCCATCGGTTCCCAGATCGGGCTGGAGAGCGCAGGGTTGGTCGGCGCGCCACTGTGAGACGGGCTCTTCGTCGCGGGCGGGCTGATGTGAACCAGCGTCGCCGCTTCCGCCAGCCGCGCCGATCCGCTCGACTCTTGCGTCTTGTCGACCGCGCGGGCGGGCGTCGGTGGCACGGTCGGAGCCGTCGGCGTCGCAATCGCATCGGCCACCAGCGCATGCAGCTTGCCCGGCTTGGCCACAAGGTCCGCTTGCGCAATCGGTCCACTGCGCGCGCTCGGCGCAGACACGGTCGGGGCCAGCGGCTCGGCGACCGGCTGATTGGCGCTCGGCGACACCCGGCTCGCTTCCATCTGCGCCCGCACCGAGGCATCGGCAAACACCCGGCCTGACTCGACGAACATCCGCCCCGACTCGCCGTAGAACCCGCCTTCTTGCACCTTGCCATCGACCGTGACGGCCTCGCCGCTCATCCACAGAAGTCGCCGCAGCGTATCGGCCACCTGCGCCATCGTCGGACGCTCGCTTGGCTCTTTGGCCAGCATCTTCCACGCCATCTCAATGAGCGGCGGCGGCAGGTTCGGCACGTAGTCCGACAGCCGAGGCGGCGGCTGCAGCATGTGCATCGCCAGGTAGTCGCCCGGCTCGACCGCCACAAACGGGGCGCGTCCCGTCAGCATCTCAAACAAAATGACGCCGAGCGCGTAGACATCCACCGGCGCGCCAATGCCTTTGCTGCCTCGGCACTGCTCCGGCGACATATAGGCCGGCGTTCCCATGATGTAGTTTAGCTGGGTACGGACCGCGCCTCGGTATTCGTCGGCCATCTTGGCGATCCCGAAGTCGAGCAGCTTGATGCGCTCTCCGCCGGGAGCCTCGCTGTCTGGGACGAGGAAAATGTTGTCCGGCTTGAGGTCGCGGTGAACGATCTGCTTTTCGTGCGCCGAGGCCAGCGCCGATGCGATCTGACGACCGACGCGCAGCGCTTCCGGCAGGGCCAGCCGCTTGTGCCGATCGAGCCGCTTCCACAGCGACTCGCCGTCGAGGTATTCCATCGCCAGATAGGCAATGCCACCGTCTTCGGCCCCGTAATCGAACACCCGGACAATGCCAGGATGAGCAATCAGGTTGGCGGCGCGCGCTTCATTAAAGAAGCGACCGGCCAGCTCGGGATTTGCTGCGTATTCAGCCCGAAGGACTTTGATCGCAGCGCGGGCGGCGATGTCTTCTCGAACGGCTTCATAGACGACGCCCATGCCGCCTTCGCCAAGCTGCCGGACCAGCCGGTATTTTCCGATGCGCGAGCCAACCATGTTTGTGACGGCCTGACAGACGCAGCGTCAGCGCCGACCCATCAGAGCCAATGAGCAAGTCGATCATACTCTAAGCCGCGTGGCTCGCGAGCGTGCAGTTCCGCAAAGATCTCCGCGCGCGGCTTGGGATGTGGCAGCCGGGCGGCTTAGCCCTTCTTGGACTGGAGGTAGCGGTTAAAGAACACGGCGCTCTTGTCCCAGCCCTCGCGCAGCTGTTTTTCGGTGGTGCTCTCGATAAGCCCGCCCAGTCCGAAGATCTTGGCTTCGATGGACAGCTCGGCGATGCGGCGGACCTTGCTGTCGCCAATCGGCTCGATGCGCATGGAGCCTTCTTGGCGCAGCTTGTCGGCCATGGTGCTCGGCGTCATCTTGAACTTCCACAGCTTGGTGGTCTTGTCGAAGGTGCCGTCCTCGGTAAAGCGAAAGCCCGGCCCGAGCAGCTTGGCGACCGGCCCCGGCAGATCCATCTTCGGCTGACCCGACACCTTGCGGACGAGGCTGGTGGCGCTGTCGGTCTGGCTGATGACGGTGAACTCGGGAAAGCCCAGCTCGCGCAAAAAGAGCTGCTCGTTGAAGGCTTTGTCGAAGAAGACCTCCCAGAAGGTCTCGGCGTTGCAGTTGATCTCGTGAGTGACGGTGAACTTGCCCATGACGACTCCTTGCGAAGGACTCAGCCATGCTACGCCGGAACGGGATGACTAGCGAGCCCGGCGGCATGTAGGCACCGCGCGCCCATCGCCCAGCACCCCCCACTCCGCCAAACCGCACCGGGGCCACTCCCTGCGCCCATCCACACTTTTCAACCAACGCGGGGGAGAGTCCCCGGACGAGTTTGAATTGTTGAAACGAAGCGGGGGAGCCGCCCCGGACGTATTTGAATTGTTGA
>CALMML010000380.1 GCA_937868485.1 uncultured Myxococcales bacterium
TGCTGTTTCTGACCGCTTGCGGGGAAGAGAGCGATCGCATCATCGGCTTCGAGCTGGGCGCAGACGACTACGTGGTCAAGCCCTTCTCGGTGCGCGAGCTGCTTCTGCGGATCTCTGCCATCTTGCGCAGGGGATCGTCCGAAGACACCAGCACGCCCACGCCAAGTCGCCCGGACGGTGCCATCAGTGAGTCGGAAGATGTGCTAACGGTGGGCTCTCTGCGGATCGATCGCGGTGCGCACCGGGTCTTTGTCGCGGGAGACGAAAAGAAGCTGACCGCGCTGGAGTTTCGCCTGCTGTGGACGCTCGCCAGCCAGCCCGGCAAGGTGCTAAGCCGCGCGCAGCTTCTGGATCAAGCGTGGGAAGACTGGAACACCGAAGGCGCGATCACCACCCGCACCGTGGACACCCACATCAAGCGGCTGCGTGAAAAGATCGGTGATCTCGGGGATGTGATTGAGACGGTTCGTGGGGTTGGCTACCGCTTTGCACAAGGCCCGGCTTCGAGCACTGTGCAGGTCGTGCCGTGAAGCTCGGAATCCGCACCAAGCTGTTTCTCCTGTCTCTGTCTCTCATCGCGCTCACGCTCGGCATCACCTACGGCTATCTGCGGCGAACGCTCGACGCCAACATGACGACGCGCATCGAGCAAGAGCTGGCCGAAAAGCTGCGGCTTATCGCTCACACAGCGGAACAGACGCGCTTGTCGGCAGCCGAGCCTCGGCCCTGGCAGGAGCTGGCGCGGGCGATGTCACCGCTTGCGGCGGGGCGCGTGACGCTGGTGCGAGAAGACGGCATGCCGCTTGGTGACTCCGATGTCGAAGGCGATGGGCTGTCCGGCTTGCCCAATCACCTGAGTCGCCCCGAGATCGCCGACGCGCAGCAGCACGGCTACGGACAGAGCACACGGCAGAGCACGACCTTGCGTCAGCGCATGATGTACGTCGCGATGCCGTTCCGTCAGGCCGATGGTCGCAAAGGGGTGGTTCGACTGGCGATGCCGCTGACCGCCGTGGATCGCGCGATGTCTCAGCTTCACGTCGTGCTGTTTTTGGCGGCGGTGCTCGGGCTGGGCGTTGCGGTGCTGATGTCGAGTGCAGCGGCCCACCTGGCGGCGCGTAGCCTGCACAAGCTGACCGATACCGCGCACAAGATGGCGCAGGGCGATCTGGGGACTCGCGCTCGTCCCGAAGGTCAAGACGAGCTGGCGGTGCTCGGACGCGATCTCGACTCGCTGGCGGACTCGCTGTCGCGGGCGCTGTCGGAGCTTCGTCGCATGGAGTCGATGCGTCGTGACTTTGTCGCCAATGCCTCGCATGAGCTGCGCACGCCGCTGGCGACCTTGCTGTCGGCTGTCGAGACCCTGCGCAGTGGTGCCCAGAATGATCCCGGTGCCAGCCAGACCTTTCTCGACATCATCTATCGGCAGGCCGATCGGATGCAGGCGCTGGTGAGCGATCTGCTCGATCTGTCGAAGCTGGAAGGCAAAGACCGGCGGCTGCCGCTGTTTCCAGTGAGCCTGCCCGACGTGATCAAGGCGCAGGTGGCGCAGTTTTGGCCGCGTGCCGAAGAGCGCAAGCTCCGCCTGAACCTGTCGCCGTCTCCCTCGCACTGTCTGGTCCTCGCCGACCGGCTGCGGCTCGAGCAAGTGCTGGCCAACCTGCTCGACAACGCCATCAAGTACTGTCCCGCTGGCTCGGAAGTGATGGTGTCGTGGACCGTCGATGCCCTGGCGCGGATGGTCACGGTCGCAGTCGCCGACACAGGGGCAGGCATTGAAGCCGCTCACCTGCCGCGCCTCTTTGAGCGCTTCTATCGCGTCGATACCGGACGCTCCCGCGCACTTGGGGGCACCGGGCTCGGTCTGTCCATCGTCAAGCACGCCGTCGAGGCCATGAACGGTCACGTCTTTGTCGAAAGCACGGTCGGACAAGGCACCACCTTCCGTTTTACCTTGCGACTTGCCGACGCGGAATAGTCGGCATAGACGACCGCCTTGGCCGCGCCTACGATGAGAGTTCAATCCACGTTCCGGCTTAACGCCTTCGACCAGAGGGGGTCTTCCGATGCGGTCTTCGACTTTTCTTTGCTCTGCCCTTGTTGCGCTGTGTGTCGCTTCGGGCTGTAACAACGCCACGATCGGCGGTGAAACCGATGGCGGCACCGATGAGGACATGTCCCAAAGCGGCGTGAGCTTCGACGTGTCCCCGGCGGCCCAGCAGACCATCTCGGTCACGACCGGCCAGCAGACGCCAACCGTGATGTATTCGGCCACCCTCGATGGTCAGCCCTGCTCGGCGGTCTGGAGCGTCGATCGCGGCGACATCGGCTACATCTCTGCCGGTCCGTCCAGCACCGCGCTGTTTTCTCCCCGAGGCTCGGCGGGCGGCCTGGTCACGGTGCGTGCGTCGTGCAGCGGCCAGTCCCTGACCCGTCAGATCATCGTCAACCTGAGCGGCACCCAAAATGGCGTCAACACCAGCGTCCCTGGTCAGGCCAATCAGGTGCCCAAGACGGTCGGCGACCTCACCTCGGGTGGTGGCGTCGGCGGTGTCGGTGGTGAAGGACTCGGTGGCGCAGTGACCGATCCCGCCACCCAGACCGCGCTGATGTCACCGACCAGCAACGGATCGGCCCAGGGACTGACCTTCCTGTATCCGTACAACGGCACCGTCTTTCCGCGCGGCATCTTGGCCCCGCTGCTGATGTGGCGCTGGACCCCAGGCGACGCCGACGCCATCAAGATCGAGCTGTCCAACACCAGCGGATCGTTTACCTGGAGCGGCACCTTCGGTCGTCCCGCGATCCTCGCCACCACCAAGGGCCCGTTTATCCGGCATCCGATCCCGCAAGACGTGTGGGAGATGGCGACCAGCAGCGCGGGCGGTCGCACCCCCGATGGCAAGCCCGAGAAGCTGACCCTGAAAGTCACCCTCGCCAAAGGCGGCGTCGGCTACGGCCCGATCACCCAGACCTGGACCGTTGCCCCGGCGCGGCTCACCGGCACCATCTACTACCAGTCGTACGGCACCTTGCTGGCGAAGAACCTGGGCGGCGCGGTCGGCGGCGACAAGATGTTCGGCGGCGCAATCCTGTCCATCCGAGTCGGCGACACCGGCCCGAAGCTGCTCGCGGGGGCAAACGGTGCCGAAGCGCAGTGCCGCACCTGCCACTCGGTGGCGGCCAACGGCTCGCAGCTTGTGACCCAGCGTGGCGACAACTACGGGGCCAGCGCGGGCTACACCATCAAGCCGTCGGGCGTCACGGAGCAAGCCTTGGCCAACGGCGCGACCTTCCCGGCGATGTCCCCTGATGGCTCGCTCGCGCTGTCGCCCACCGGCCAGCTGCTGACCCTGCCGACCGCCAACATGTCGCAGGCGGTGACGGGCCTGGCGGCCATCAGCTCGAACCTGGGAACGCCAGCCTTTGGGCCAAGCGGCAGCCTGCTCGCGTTCAACCCGATGGCGAGCACGTCGATCACCAACCCGACCCAGAAGCTGGTCGTCACGGGCTTTTCGGCGGCCAATCGCAGCGTGTCAAACCCGGTGGTGGTCGTCGATGACACCGGCCAGCCTGCCGAAAAGCGTCCGGGCTGGGCTGCGGTCTTCCCCGATAGCAACTCGGTCATCTTCCATCACCAGCTCAAGGCTGGACTGGACGGCAACGGCGATGGCGCGATGTACACCCGCAAGGGCGCGCAGGCCGAGATTGCCTGGACCTCTGTCACCGATGCCAAGTCGGTGGTCGCGCTCAACCAGCTCAACGGCAAAGACGCAGCCGGGACCGTCTACCTGCCCAAGCGAGAGACGCCGAGCACACTGGCCTGCTCTGCGGACGGCGCATCGGTGGGCGCGGGCTCGGGCTACGACGTCGATCACAGCACCGACGCAGTCACCAACTACGAGCCGACCGTAAACCCGGTCGCCTCCGGCGGCTATGCCTGGGTCGTCTTCACCAGCCGCCGCATGTATGGCAACGTCGCGACCATCCCGCCGTACTGCTCCGATCCGCGCGGCGTCGATCTGGTGCAGAACATCACCACCAAGAAGCTGTGGGTCGCGGCGGTGGACGTAAACGGCAAGATCGGCACCGATGCCAGCCACCCGGCGTTCTACCTGCCCGCGCAAGAGATCCTGGCCGGTAACTCGCGCGGGTTCTGGGTGCTCGACCCCTGCAAGTCGGACGGCGCGTCGTGCCTGTCAGGTGACCAGTGCTGCAACGGCTACTGCGAGCCAAGCGGCGCAACCGGCGCGCTCACCTGCACGAGCACGCCATCCAGCCAGTGCGCCAACGTCCAAGACAAGTGCACCACCGCCGCAAACTGCTGCGATCCAACCAACCTCTGCGTCAACGGCTTCTGCACCCAACCTACGGTCGGCTAACCCGCTCGCCAGTCTTCCGTCACCGGTCCGCGAAGGGTCCTTCCCCAGGCCAAACTGGGTCAGGGGCCACTTCGGAAGGGTCTGGACCTTCGCCCAAGTAGGTGTCGCGTAGTTCGGGAAGGGTCTAGACCTTGTGCCAAGTGGGTGACGTGGCGTTTGGGAAGGGTCTAGACCTTGTGCCAAGTGGGTGACGTGGCGTTTGGGAAGGGTCAGGACCTTGTGCGACGTGGGTGACGTGGCGTTTGCGAAGGGGGCCGACCTTCCGCTTTCCGTGTGGCTAGGTCTTGGTAGGGCGGGCGTCGTGAAACCAGGCGGTTCGTAAGGTGGATAGGAGGGCGGCGAGGAGGCGGTAGAGGTCGAGGAGGAGGCGGGGGATGGCCCAGCCGACAAAGCCGATGACGGGGCTTAGGAAGACGGCGCGGCGCGAATCGGACACGGCGGCTTCGAGGGTGGGGCGTAGGTCGAGGATGAGGGGCTCTTTTGGGCAGCGGAGCGCGTGCTGCTGACAGGCCCGTTCGGCTGCGGTGGCAAAGCCGCTGCGGCGAAACAGGGAAGGGCGGACGCCGAGCGGTGAGTCGTGGGGTGCTTTGGGGCAGCCGTAGCGATGGCCAGCGGTGCAGGTGACAAAGGCAGAGACTGGGTCGCCGGGCTGCCAGTCGGAATCGACCAAGGGGGCGACCACGTAGGTGGTGCGGGTGGTGCCGCCGCTCTTGCTCTTGTGGACGGCGACGTAGCGATGGGACAGCTCGCTGCGGACGTGGAGATCGGCGGGCAGCTGATAGACGCGCACGGGGGCAGACTGGGCGGCCTGGGCCAGCGACGTTACCGGCTGCGGGGTGCCAAGCGAGACGTAGACGTAGTCCGCAGCGCTCATGGCGGTCATGACGATCGGGACCGCGCCCAGAAGGAGCGCCCATCCGTCGAACCAGGGCTCGTATTTGGTGAAGAAATAGGCGCTGAGCGCGAGCCAGCCCAAGGTGGCGCAGATCACGGGCAGAAACCAAGGAAGCACAAGGCCGAGGACCGCCCCCGCAAGCCACAGGGCGGCAAAGAACACGAGGTTATGGCCAAGCCGGAGCGCGAGCTTGCCAAGGTGCTCCACGAAGACTCCCCCGAGCTTCATGGCAGGTAGTTTACAGCGAGAGCGCCAAAAAGAAGGGCATCGCCTCGTTCATCAGGTCAAGGGTCGGGTCGAGCTGCTTGCCGATGCCTTCGGTGACGGCGATGGCGATGTTGACCATGGTGAAGGTGGCGTTTACGCGGACGCGGTAGCGGCGCAGGATCTGGAGCATGTCGTAGACGACCTTGGCGACCTCGACTTCGCCCAGGCGCTTGCCGTGGAGCCGATCGACAAAGCCTTGGATGGCCTGCTCAAAGCCTTGGCGGTCTTCGACGTGGGGCGAGGGGCTGTGCGTGACCATGATCTCGGCCATGGTGTGGCCATCGCCGCGTGCCCAGGCGGCAAAGTAGCGGGCGAAGGCGAGCCGGTGGGTGTGATCCATCTCGGCGACGAGGCCAAGGTCGAGCAGCGCGATCTTGCCATCGGGGGTGACGAGCAGGTTGCCAGGGTGGAGGTCGGCGTGGACGAAGCCGTCGGCAAAGATCATCTTGAGCATCACCCGGAAGCCCAGCTCACCGAGGGCGCGGCGCTCGGCCTGGCTGCCTGAGCAGTCGAGGATCTTCTTGCCTTCGATAAAGTCCATGGTGAGCACGCGGCGGCTGCACAGCGCGTCGTGGAGCTTGGGCACGATGACCTGCGGGTCGGCGGCAAAGTGTTGGGTGAAGCGGCGGTTGTTCTGGGCCTCGATGGTGAAGTCGAGCTGCATGGCGATGGCGCGACCGAACTGCTCGACGCTTTCCAAGGGGGCAAGCGTTCGCAGAGACGGAACCAGCTCGAGCATGCGGGCGTAAAACGACATCACCGAGAGGTCGAAGGCGCATAGCTCCTCGATGTCGGGGCGGCGGACCTTGACGGCGACGAGGTGGCCATCGGGCAAGCGGGCGCGATGCACCTGCGCAACCGAGGCCGAGGCGATCGGCTGGGGGGAAAACTCGCGAAACAAGGCGGCGATGGGCTGTCCGAAGTCTTCGATGACGGTGCGCTCGACCTGGGCAAAGGGGAACGGACCGACATCGTCTTGCAGCCGAGACAGCGCGGCGATGACATGCGGCGGGAGCAGGTCGGGGCGGGTGGACATGATCTGCCCGACCTTGATGAAGGTGGCGCCGAGCCTGCGGAACAGTCCAAGGACGGACTCTCCAAAGAGGGCTTGGCGATCGGCGAGGCTGCGTCCGGTGAGCCGATAACCCAGGTAGGCGAGGCCGTAGCGCAGGGCTGTTTCGACGAGCAGCAGGCAGATCACAAGCGCGCGAGCCAGCAGTCTCAGCTTCTGCCGAACAAGGTCCATGCGCGGATTATACGCGACGCGACGGCGCGGACAGCCAATCCCTTGTAGAACAACGTCGTGAAGGCTGCGCGGCAGGCTAGGGCGCTTTGGGCGGAACCTGGATGAGCATCATGCGACGGGGGCCGGTGATCTCGGCGTTGTCGACTTCGAGCAAGATGCGGTCAGCGGGGAAGGTTGGGACGGTGCGCGACACCTGAAGCAGCGACAGCAGGGCAACCTGACCGGACAAAAGGGTCTGGGTGGTCCGCTTGTCGGGATCGATGAGCGAGATGCGGTTGTGATCGCCGACCGTGGCGAGGTTATCGTTGAGGAGTAGCCTTCCATCGTCAAGGACGTTGTAGAAGCCGACGTTGTCCGCGAGCCGGGTAAAGGCCGTCGTCTGGTCGGTGGCAGCGCGGTGGAAGCTGCGAAGCTGGCCGAGCCTGCGCAAGGTGGCGGCGTTTTCCTTGAAGTAGACGTGCTGGCAGTCGGGGGAAAAGCGGACATCGCGGCCTCGGTCCATGAACTTGCGTCCCGCCAGGTAGCCATCGCCGACGCCACGTCCGTAGCGCTCAGGCGGGTCGAGGGAATAGGCGAGGGCGCCGTCGTCACACAAGGCGTAGAGCTGCTGGCCCAGGAAGTTGGTCAGGATGACGGGCGGGGACTTGCCACTGGTGTCGGCTTGGCGAAGCTGGTTGCCGACGTAGTACAGGACGCTCTTTTGGGGGGCGGCGCTCCAGTCGGAGGGGCGACAGGGCTCGGGGTCGATGACGGCGACGGGGCCTGCGCCAGCAAAGATGGGAACGCGACGCAGACCGTCCCAGTCGCAGGTCAGGATCGCTTGGGCATCGGGATCGGTTCCGACCACCGCGCCATCGGCGGACAGGCGAACGCCCAGGTAGCGGCTCTTGCGGCTGGGGATGTCGTAGAGGAGCGGCAGTCCATCGGGATCGACAAAGAGCTGACCGCTCTTGGTGGTGGCTCCCCAGTAGACGACGCCGAGGTTTACGGTTTCGTCGGTGTCGATGTAATAGGCGCGGGTGGTGATGTCGCCGCCCATGATAAACAGCACGCGCTCGCTGTCGTCATAGGCGTACGGACCCTGATCCCAGGCAGGATCGGCGTCGAGCGGCCAGGGCAAGATGCGATGCGAGATGGTGCCGTCTGGCTGTCTGCGGACGAGATCAATGCCGATGTTGTCGCGGCTGCTGCCAAAGGCGACCAGGGTGCGCTCTCCGCACAGGAGCTTGACCTTGCCGCTCGGCTGGGCGAGCGCGGTGTAGGGTCCGTCTTCGGGCAGACCGGGGCGATGCAAGGAATAGCGGGGCAGATCAAAGCCGGAGCTGCTGGGAAGCTGTGCGGTGCAGAAGCCGTGGGCGGGGGACGCGGGAAAGGCGACGGCTCGCTCGGGGACTTCGACATGGGCGTACGGTGGATCGAGTGCGACCACCTGGACCTTGCCGACCACGGGATCGTCAGTGGCTTCGGGCTCGGGGGATATAAGGGCCACCGAGACCTGTTCGCTGGGCCCAAGCAGGATGTGCGCGGCCCGCAAGCGACCTTCGATGGGAAGCAGGGTCGTGGACAGGCTGCCTCCTTCGATGCGAGTGACTTCGAGCGGCTCATCCCCGACCAGCTCGGAACATGCAGACAGAACCGACAGCCCAGCAAGCAGGCCGTAAGCTGCGAATTTCCCCACCAAATTTGCCCCCGCCTTAGTGTACGCGGCTTTTGCAGCAGCCTGGAAGCGGCAAGGTGGCTACTATCGGTGGGCGATGAAACCGAGCTACTTCCTGGTAAAGAGCGAGCCGTTTAAGTACGCCTTTGCGACGCTGTGTGAGCAGGGTCGGACGATGTGGGACGGCGTGCGCAACTTCGAGGCGCGCAACAACCTGCGCAGCATGCGGGTGGGGGATCTGCTGCTATTTTATCACTCGAACGAAGGCAAGGCGGTGGTGGGCGTGGCGAAGGTGGTGCGGGAGGCGTATCCCGACCCGACGGCGCCGGGGGAAGACTGGTCGGTGGTCGATGTCGCGCCGGTCTGTCCGCTGCGGTCCGAGGTGACGCTGCAGATGATTCGGCAGGAGCCTCGGCTTGGGCAGATTGCGCTTCTGCGGCGCAGTCGTCTGTCGGTGGTGCCGGTCACTGCCGAGGAGTTTGCGGTGGTGATGGAGCTGGGCAAGACCAAGCTGCCCAAGGGTCGAAAAGCGGCGGCAGGACGAGCGATGGACGCGGAGGCTACCGTGAATGACTGAGCCGGGCGGTCTGAGCACCAAGGAAGCGCTGGAGCGCCTGCGGCGACATGGCCGAAATGAGCTGACGAGCCGTGAGGGGCCGTCGTTCTGGAAGACGCTGGGCGCGGTGCTGACCGAGCCGATGCTGATCCTGCTGCTGGCCTGCGGGACGCTGTACTTGCTGCTCGGGGATCGCGGGGAAGCGGGCCTGCTGTTTACGTTTGTGCTGCTGGTGATTGCGCTGACGCTGTGGCAAGAGCGTCGGACCGAGCGGGCGGTGGCGGCGCTGCGGAGCATGCAGAGTCCTTCGGCCACGGTGGTGCGGGATGGCACGCAGCAGACGATTGGCGCTGCCGAGGTGGTGCCGGGCGACCTGCTGGTGCTGAGCGAAGGGCTACGGGTGGCGGCGGATGCGCTGCTGCGCTCGGGCCAGAACGTGGTGTGTGATGAGTCGTTGCTCACCGGAGAGAGCGTGCCGGTGCGCAAGCAGCCGCAACCGGGCGTCGTCCAGCCCGCGAAGCCAGGAGGGGACGATCTGCCGCAGCTCTTTATGGGGACGCTGGTGGTGGGCGGCAGTGGCCTGGCGGAAGTGACGGCGACGGGTGGACGGACCGAAGTGGGCAAGATTGGCAAGGCGCTGGCGGAGATTGAGCCGCCCAAGACCCCGCTCGATCTGGAGATGAAGCGGCTGGTGCGGGGGATGGCAACGATTGGCGTCGTGCTGTGTACGCTGGTCGTGCTGCTGCGCGGGCTCCTCTATCACCAGTGGGTGCAGGGGCTGCTCGCCGGGCTGGCGATGGCGATGTCGGTGCTGCCGGAAGAGCTGCCGATGATCCTGACGGTGTTTCTGTCGCTGGGCTCGTGGCGGATTGCCCATCACAACGTGCTGCTGCGCAGGCCGGGGGTGATCGAAGCGCTGGGGGCGGCGACGGTGCTGTGCTCGGACAAGACCGGGACGCTGACGCAGAACCGGATGACGGTGGCCAAGCTGTGGCGGGGCGGGGTGCTGCACGCGGTGGATGCGGGGGCGCTGCCGGTGGCGATGGCAGAGCTGGTCGTGGCGGCGCGGCTGGCGAGCCAGACGACCCCAAGCGATCCGATGGAGCAGGCGCTGGGGGACGTGGTGACGAAACAGGCGCTGTCGCTTGAGCCGTCGCTTACGCAGCTTCAGAAGGAATATCCGCTTACGCCGAGCCGGTTGGCGGTGACGCGGGCGTATGTGCAGGCGGACGGGACGCTCGGGCTGTTCTGCAAGGGCGCGCCAGAGGCGGTGATCCTTTTGTGCCAGCTCCCGGAGAGCGAGCGACAAGAGGTGCTGCGAGAGGCCGAGCGGCTGGCCGAAGCGGGGCTGCGGGTGCTGGCGGTGGCGAAGGTGGATTCGGTGGCAGCGCTGCCCGATTCGCCAGATCAGGTGCGGTTTACGCTGTGTGGGCTGTGCGGGTTTTTGGACCCGCTGCGTCCCGAGGTGCCGCAGGCAGTGGCGGAGTGCAGGCGGGCTGGGGTGCGGGTGCTGATGATTACCGGCGACTATCCGGCGACGGCGCTGGCGATTGCGGGGCAGGCTGGCCTGGATGTCTCTGCTGGGGTCTTGTCGGGGACGGACTTGGAAAAGCTGTCGGATGAGTCGCTGCGCGAGCGAGTGGCCCATGTGTCGGTGTTTGCGCGGATGGTGCCTCGGCAGAAGCTGCGGCTGGTCGAGGCGCTGAAGGCGGCGGGTGGCATCGTGGCAATGACTGGCGATGGCGTAAACGATGCGCCAGCGCTCAAGGCCGCGCACATTGGCATCTCGATGGGCAAGCGCGGGACGGACGTGGCACGGGAAGCGTCGGCGCTGGTGCTGGCGGATGACAACTTCGCAAGCATCGTGGCGGCGATGCGGCTGGGGCGGCGGATCTTCGACAACCTGCGCAAGGCGGTGGCGTACACGTTTGCGATCCACGTTCCGATTGCTGGGCTGTCGCTGTTGTCGCCGCTCTTGGGCTGGCCGCTCATTCTTTTGCCGTCGCACATCGCGGTGCTGGAGATGATCATCGATCCGTCGTGCGGGCTGATCTTTGAAGGGACGGAGGCCGAGCCGCACATCATGCAGCGTCCGCCGCGTCCGCTCGGGCAGCCGATGGTGACGGGCTGGGTGCTGGCGCTGTCGATCCTGCAAGGGGCGATGGTGCTGTGCGGCTGCACGGCGATGTATTACCTGGCGGCGCGGCTTGGGCATTCTCCAGAGCGGATTCGGGCGATGGTGTTTTCGACGCTGGTGTTTGCCAACCTGGGACTGATTACGGTCAGCCGATCGTGGAGTCAGTCGGCGGTCGAGACGCTGTGGAAAGGCGGCAAGCTGCTGTGGGCGCTTATCGCGGGGACGGTTTCACTCGGTGGACTGGTGCTGCTTTTGCCGCCGCTCCAGCGACTGTTTTCGCTCGGTCCACTGTCGGTGTCGGACGTGGCGCTGTGTCTTTTGTTGGCGGTGGGTAGCGTGGTGTGGTTTGAGCCGGTCAAGCTGGTGCTGCGCAAGCAGCTACGGCAAGTGACCCGGCGGAATCAGTAAGAGAAGGCGATGCTGGCTGCGATTCAAGAGTTTGTAGAGCTGCTGCGCAAAAACGGAGTGCCTGCTTCGACGGCAGAGCTGCTGGATGCGCTGCGTGGGCTGGCGCTTGTGGGGCTGTCCGATCCGGCGCTGGTAAAAGAGACGCTGCGGGCGTGCCTGGTGAAGCGGTCCGAAGACGAGAGCCGCTTTGAGGATCTGTTTTCGCTGTTCTTCTTCAAGGCGGGCGCGGTCGGGGAAGACTTTTCGGAAGCTCCGCTGGTCGAGGCGCTGCGCAAGTCGGGACTGTCCGATGAGCAGATCGAGCATGTGCTGGCAGAGCTTGCGACCGAGGCGGCACGGCTTGATCCGACGGCGCGGATGGGTCTGGGCCTGCGACGAGTGGGGCTCGATCTGCTGCTGCGACTGTCGGGGATGCGGATCGACGTGTCGCGGATGCAGAGCCCGCTGCAGATTGGCTACTTTACCCAGGGACTGCTCGACAAGCTGCGCTTTCGCGAGGCGGACGCGGAGCTGCGATCGATGCTCAGCAGGCTGACGCCCCAGCTTGGCGAAGAGGTCGCGGCGGCGGTGCAGAAGCAGGCCGAGCAGAACCTGTGGCAGCTGCGCAGCGCGGTGCGGGGCGAAGTCCAGCGATCCTTTGACAAGCAGAACCTGCGCTTTGCCGAGACGATGCGCAGCGAGCTGCTTCAGAACAAGCCGATTGGCAAGCTGTCGGCGGCAGAGCTTCTGGCGCTGCGGCGAGAGGTGGTTCGGCTGGCGGACAAGCTCAAGACGCAGAAGCAGGACAAGCCAAAGAAGCTACGGCACGGACGGCTGGACATGCGCCGGACGATGCGCGCTGCGATGGCCAGTGGCGGGATTCCGTTTCAGCTCCGCTTTCGGACGCGACATCCGCACAAGCCGAGGCTGGTCATCTTGTGTGACATCTCGGACTCGGTGCGGCAGGTTGCGCGCTTCATGCTCCAGTTTGCGTACACGGTGCAGGAGCGCTTTGCGAAGGTGCGATCGTTTGTGTTTGTGTCGGATCTGGGCGACGCGACGGACCTGTTCGAAAGCCATGAGCTAGAGCGTGCGGTCGAAAAGACCTATGCCGGGGCGGTGGTGAGCGTGGCGGCGAACTCGAACTACGGGCGGGCGCTGCGGCAGTTTGTCGAAAAGCACCTGGATACGGTGACGTCGCGGACGACGGTGCTCATCTTGGGGGACGGACGGTCAAACTACTTTCCGTCGGAAGCGTGGGCGCTTGCGCGGGTGAAGGCGCGGGCGCGGCGGATCTTGTGGCTAAACCCAGAGCAGCCGTCGTCGTGGATGTTCGGAGACAGCGCGATGAAGGACTACCTGCCACATGTCCAGCGCGCCGAGGTGGTGAGCAACCTGGCTTCGCTGCGGCGGGTGATCGATGAATTGATGGTCTAAAACTTTGTAAGCTCGTTTACTTCCGGGGTTTTTTGGCGGTATGATCGCTGCGGGGGACTGCACATCGCACAGGCGATGGGTCCCCAAGGCGCTACATGTCCAAGACCCCAGCTTCGACCTGCATCGTTTCGTCGGCTTTGCCCCTGGCAAAGCGTCCTTCTCATCGCACGCTTGTGTCCGCGCTGCTGCCGCTTGTGCTGCTTGGAAGCGCGGGGCACGCCCAGGTGCATGTCGATAAGCCAGCGGCGCAGGCCGCGATGGTGTCGGCGGCTCCGATGGCGATGCAGCAGGCGATGCCGTCTTCCGGTGGCAACCCAGCATCGGCAGTCCCGGCAGCGACGGGTGGCGCAGCGGCCCTTTCGCCGGTCAGCCAAGAGTGGACCGAGCAGCTGAACCACATCGTGTCGGATCCGCCGCCGCCGCACCTGGTGCGTGGGACGCACTACGTGATCTCGAACGAAGATCGGCACGATCTGTGGCTCAAGACGATTGCGAACAAGGGCGGCGCGTACATTGGCGTGGGCACCGACCAGAACTACGTGCTGGCGGGCTGGCAGCGACCCGAGCTGATGGTGCTGTTTGACTTTGACCAAGTGGTCGTCAACGTCCACTACGTCTATCGGGTGTTCTTCATCCACAGCAAAGACCCCGAAGAGTTCAAGGGACTGTGGGAAGCGAAGAACGAAGCGACGGCGCTGAAGCTGCTGACAGATGCCTATCCGCATCCGAAGCAGCGGGCGGCGATCCTTGAAGCGTACAAGATGTCGCGTGCGTCGGTGCTGTCGCGCTTTCGCAAGGTGGCGAGCATCTACAAGATCCACAACATCCGCTGGTTTCTCGACGATCAGGGCCAGTTTGATTACATCGCGCAGCTGTTCCGAACCGGGCGCGTGGTGATGGTGCGGGGCGATCTGACCGTCGGCACGAGCTTGTCGAGCATTGCCTCGGCGATCTCTGCGATCGGGATGAAGCTGAGCGTGCTGTATCTGTCGAACGCCGAGCGCTACTTCACCTACAGCGAGGGCTTCAAAAAGAGCATGCTCTCGCTGCCGTACGGGGACGACGCGGTGGTGATTCGGACGCGCGCGCGACCAAACGGCGTCTACATGTACGTGGTGCAAGACGCGAAAAACTACGTCGACTGGGTGAAGCATCCGAAGGTGAACACGGTGTATCAGCTCACCCATCAGATGGACGCGGACCCAAATCCCGGTCTGTTTTACATCCGCAAGACGGCGAGTGCTGCGGTTCCGAGCGTCGCCCATCCTCCCTTTGCGCACCTCAAGAGCAAGTAACGTACGTCTTGTTCTGCGGAGCGGTTGTCGGCGGTGGCCCAAGCAGCGTAGCATCTGAGCGAATAAAGCGCGGGGTCATCCCATCGCAACGAAGGATAGAGTTCAGCTTGGCTGGGCCTAAGTGAGGAGTCAGCGATCCATGGGTTCGTTTTCGGGTCTTTCGCGGATGTTGATGGCTGTGATGGGATCTGCGCTGCTAGCGGTTCCGGTGGCGAGTGCGAGCTTTAAGAACTTGCAGGTGCTGCCGAAGAACGTGACAAAGGCGGCGCTCATCGCGCAGATGAACATGCAGGTGGTGGCGCTCGGGAAGGACTGCACGCACTGTCACGATCCGAAAGACCCCGCTGCAGAGACGCCGATGAAGGAAAAAGCGCGCGAGATGATGCGGATGGTGAGCGACATCGGCGCGAAGTATCCGGCGACGATGAATCGCGTCACTTGCTGGACGTGTCATCGCGGCAAGAACGTACCGGACAAGCCGCCGGGACAGTAACTGCGCTGGGCAGAACCGACGGATGACTTCGACTTACAGCGTTTGTAGGTGGTAGTCGTCTGGGCGAAACTGGCGGGTGCGGCGGCGGAACTCGAAGGTAAAGCCGGGCCACAGGGTGGTGTTCTTGCCGCCCTTGGTCTGATACCAGCTTACGCAGCCGCTCGACCAGACGGTGTGACCGAGCCGCTTGTGGATTTCCTGGTTGTAGCGAGCCTGGACATCGGACTTGACCTCGACGGTGGACAGCTTGTCCTTTTGCATCGCTTGGATCGCGGACAGGATGTAGGCGATCTGCGATTCGATCATGTAAACCATCGAGCTGTGTCCCAGTCCGGTGTTGGGTCCAACGATGAGGAAGCTGTTTGGGAATCCTGCGATGGTGGTTCCCAAGTAGGCCTCTGCTCCGTCTTTCCACTCGTCGCTGAGCGGGACTCCGTTTCGACCATAGATGGGAAAGGGAGCGACCACATCGGCTGCGGCAAATCCGGTGGCCAAGATGATGGCATCCAGTGAGCGCTCGGTTCCATCTGCGCAGCGGATTCCGTTTGGTGTGACTTCCGAGATCGCGGACGTGACAAGCTCCACATTGTTGCGACGCAGCGCCGGATAGTAGTCGTTCGACAGCAGAATCCGCTTACAGCCCAAGGTGTAGTTTGGGGTCAGCTTTTCGCGTAGCGCGGGATCGGGAATGCTGCGCGCGATGTAGCGCTTCACCAGCCGAGACAGCAGCGCAAGTATCTTGGGCTCGACGACAAAGCCGAGTCCTCCCAGCTCATGACGGACGTAACAGAGAAGCCGCGAGAGCTGCTGAAGCAGCGGATGTTCTTTGTAGCGAGTGCGCTGCGCTTCGGAAAAGACGCGATTGCGCTTGGGAATGATCCAAGGTGGCGTGCGCTGATACAGATGCAGTGTGCCAACTTGCGGAGCAATGGCAGGAACAATCTGGATCGCGCTGGCTCCGGTTCCGATGACGGCGACTCTCTTTCCGGTGAGCGAAAAGGAGTGGTCCCAGCGAGCGGAGTGAAACACCTTTCCTGAAAAGGAAGACAGGCCGGCGATGTCAGGAATGGCGGGACGGCTGAGTCCTCCGCACGCAGAGATGAGGCTGCGACAAGTGATGCTGTTTCCGTCGCTGGTTTGGACTTCCCAGGTTCCGCTTGCGTCATCGTAGCGGGCGGACGTTGCGGCGCAGCGAAAGCGAATGTGCGGACGGACTCCGTACTTGTTGGCGCAGTGGATCAGGTAGTCGAGGATCTCTCTCTGTGGCGGGTATTCGCTGGTCCAGCGTGGGTTTGGCTCAAACGAAAAGGAATAGAGCTGGGACTCGATGTCGCACGCAGCACCTGGATAGTGGTTGTCGCGCCAGGTGCCGCCGACTTCGTCGCCTTGTTCTAAGATGGTGAAGTCGTGAAGACCGGCTTGCTTGAGCCGGATTCCCATCCCGAGTCCGGCAAAGCCAGTGCCGATGATGACGATGTGCTGGTTTGTCACGACGTGTTCCTTTGTGCTGCGCACTATGACATCTGTGCGGTGAGCAGATAGTCCTTCGCGAGATCGTCGAGCGGAAGCTTGGCGGGATGGAAGTCTCTGTGGAGGTACTCGCGGATTCCAGACAGAAACAGTCCCTGTACGTTGTTCCGCTTGCGGACGGCGCGAAGCTGCTGGGCGTCTTTCTTCATCGATCCGCGCAGCAGCTTGCGATCTTGCCAAAGCAGCATGAGCGTTGCGGTACACCAGAAGCCTCCGAGCAGCGTCGCCGCGACCGCGAGTCCTGCCACGCGCATGGCATAAGACGGCGACACCTTCTGCATCACATCGAAGGCGACTGAGCGATGCTCGATCTCTTCGGCGGCATGCCACTTGAGCAGCTGCGTCATGGTCGGATCGGCGTGAGACAGAAAGTCGTGACGGAGCGCGCGCTCTGCGAGGATGGCCGTAAAGTGTTCACACGCTGCGGTTGCGGCAAGTCGCAGAGACGGAGACGCGAGGCGCTCGACCACACCGTAGGCAATCCGCTCGTAGATCGATAGGAACGTCTCTACGGAATAGCCCTGCTCGGTGAGGATGGCGTTCCAGCGGTCGTGCTCTTTGGCGTGCCGACCTTCCTGACCGAAGAAGCCTTTGACCTGCGCGCGCAGGGTCGGATCGTCGATCTGGTCCATGTAGTGGTGAACGGAGCGGACAAAGAAGCGCTCTCCGGCTGGGAAGAGCATGCTGACGCCGTTGACGAGGTGGGTGGCCAAGACGTTGCCACCGAACCAGTGGCGGGGAATGGCGCTGCCCAGGTCGAGCTGCGGTGAGCGAGGCGTAGGAACCGAGGACGCTGACGGATTCGCGGCGGTAGACATCGCTGTTGACTCCTGTTCAATAGCCACTGCTTGAACGATAGCGCTTATTGAACGGAAGTCAATACGAGCAGCCTGGCGCGCGCGGGTTGCGACCGTTTCAGACGGGAATGACGCCGTGCTGGACGGTGGAAAGGACGCTGAGCAGCTCGCGGTGCAGGCTGGGATTGGCGCAGATGACCTCGCCTTGGAACAGATCGACGGGCTGACCGTTCCAGCTGCTGGTGACGGCACCGGCTTCGGTCGCGATGAGCAGTCCGGCGGCGATGTCCCACGGCTTGAGCTTCATTTCCCAGTAGCCATCGAGGCTGCCAGCGGCGACAAGCGACAGATCGAGTGCAGCGGAGCCGAGCCTGCGGATGCCTTGAGCGCGGCGCTTGAGCGTCACAAACTGCGCGAAGTTGTTTTCTTTGGCGGTCTTGCGGTCGTAGGGAAAGCCGGTGACAAGCAGTGCGCGCTCGATGGTTGGGGTCTGGCTGACCGAGATCGGCTGACCGTTGCGCTGTGCGCCGTGTCCGAGGCTGGCGGAAAAGGTCCAGCCGAGCGCAGGTGCAGAGACGACGCCGACGCGGACCTTGCCTTCCCACTCGCAGGCAATCGAGACGCTGAACAGCGGCAGACCGTGCGCAAAGTTGGTGGTTCCGTCGAGCGGATCGATGATCCAGCGCGGGGCGCCGTCATCGCTGCCGTGTGCGCCGCTTTCTTCCGCGAGGATGCGGTGATCGGGAAAGCGACTGCGAATGGCAGCGACGATGACTTCTTCGGCTGCGCGATCGTAGCGCGTCACCAGATCGGTGGTGGCGGACTTGCTTTCGGCATCGTGACGACGGAACGCACCTTCGGCCAAGACGCGACCGGCGGCCTGTGCAATCGAGAGTGCGGCATCAAGACAAGACAGTTGGAAGCTTGGGCTCATGGTCGGTAGAGCCCGGCGCGAAAGTGGTTGAGAGTGTGCGGATGCCCTTCGAGGGGCGGCGCGGGCTCCAGCGCCTCTTAGCGGATGAGCACGGAGAAGAGAAGCCCAATCAGCAGCACGATGAGCGCACCGATGCCTGCGGCCACCAGCTCTTGGTGACGAAGCAGAAGCGCGCGCAGACCAGGCTCGGGTGCTTGCGGCACGCTGACGGGCTTGTTGGGAATCGCACGCGGGGCGAGCGTGGTGTGCGCCGTCGAGACCTGCGCGGGCAGCATCAGCTTCGGATCGGGCTTGGGGCTGTCTGCCGGGGCGAGCGGTTCTTTGGGCGTCTCGGGCCGCAGGATCGGATTGCTCTCGAGCAGTCGCTGCGGATCGGGATGCGGATGGCTCGGCGGCGGAACGCTTGGTGGAACGCTTGGCGGAACGCTTGGTGGAACGCTTGGCGGCGGAACACTCGGCGGAACACTCGGCGGCGGCTGCGAGGTGGGCGGTGCGTGCCGACTCATCATCAGATCGACGCTGGGAATCACCGCTGCCGTGGGCTTGTCGTGGATGCTTTCGCCGCTGTCCTGGCTGACCTTGCCGCTTGGCTTGGCCTCGATCGGAATGACCGGGACCACGCTCGGGGTGATGGCGAGGTTGGGATTGGGCACCAGCCCGGCAATCGCTTCGACGGCTGCTTGCGTCGGCACCATCGAGATGTCATCGATCGGCAGCTTGGTCCGCGTCGGTGCTTCGTGCAGCGCGCCCAGGTGTTGCGGTGGCGACGTGACCGGCGGGGTCAGCAGCGGCTCCGGCGCGGCGGGTGGCTTGGTGACCGGCGGCGTCAGCAGATCGGCGAGCAAGGCAGGAACCAGCGGCTGCGTCGGTGCGCTGAGCAGGGCCGGATCATGGCTTGTGCGCAGGATCTCCAGCGCGGCAGAGGTCGGCACGGCGGACAGCGTCTGCGGAGGCTCGGGAATGCGCGGCGGCTTGGGCGACTGCGCGCTCGGTGGCAGCGGTGGCGTGACGGGCTCGATGGGAATCGCGAGCAGCGACGGCATGCTGACCAGCAGATCCTCGACGTTATCGACCTGCAGCGTGGACTCGCTGACGCGACGCTTGGACTCGGGCGGCTTGGCAGGCGCAGCAGCCAGCTTTTCGTCGCTGATCGCAGCCGGAGCCAGCGGAGGCATGGTCTTGGGCGGCTCTCTGGGCTCGGCGGGCGGCGACGGGGCCAGCGGAGGCGTGGTCTTGGGCGGCTCCGCTTTGGGCGGCTCTGGCGCAGTGACGACCGGAGTGACCGGCGGGATCTCGAAGGGCAGGGCAGCCGGCGGCGGACCTTTGGGCTCGACGACCAGGCCGGGCTTGCGCAGCCGCGACAGCGCTTCCGCGACGTTGGCCTTAAGCACCGGCTTGACTTCGGCCTTGGGCTGCGTCGCTGCATCGACGGAGACGACAGAAATCGGCTCTTCGACGGGCTTTGCTTCGACGGGCTTTGCTTCGACGGGCTTTGCTTCGACCGGTTTTGCTTCAACCGGTTTTGCTTCGACCGGTTTTGCTTCGACCGGTTTTGCTTCGACCGGTTTTGCTTCGACGGGCTTTGCTTCGACGGGCTGCGTGGGCTGTGCGACGAGGGTGACGGCTTCGGCGGACGCTTTGGCAGCTTGCGGCTGAACCGTGTGCTCTTCGATGGCGCTTCCGTCGGCAGAGACGGTCAACACCGGGAACGCACCCGACAGCTTTTGCAGGATCTGGGTGACTTTTTTCTTCGGCGCGGTGATCGCTTGCAGCGGCGCGAGCGCATCGACGGTCTTGGCGGGCGCGGGCGAGCTGGCTGCGATGGGTGGACTTGCCGCAGGCGTCGGACTTGCGGCTGCTGCTGGCTGCGCGGGCGATGCGGCGGGCTTTGGCACCGTCGGGAGTGCTGGTTCCGCAGGCGGTGGGCCCAGCACCGGAAAGACACCGGATCGTCGCTCGAGCAGACGATGCATGCGCTGCTCGGTCTGGTTCGATTCCGGCGTCGCTGCGTCTGGCGCTTCGGTGAGCACGTCGGGAAGCTTGAGCCCTTTGGCTTTCACCAGCGCTTCCAGTCCAACGACCAGCGACGCCATATCAGGCAGCCGCTCTTTGGGATCGCGCGCGCAGGCACACTGGGTCAGCTCGTCGAGCGCTTTGCACAGATCGGGCAGAAGACCCAGCTGTGGACTCGGCGTCAGCGCGCGCGGCGGCTGATGCAGGTTGTCGATGACAAAGTCCGCGACCTCGTCGAAGAACGCGGGCTTTCCGGTCAAGCACTCGTGCAAGATCGCGCCCAGGACGAACACGTCGCCACCCGGATGCGGTCCCGTCTCACCGGCGAGCAGCTCGGGCGGACGATACATCAGCTTATACAGCGGGAGCTGATCATCGAGTCCCGACGGACGGCGACGCAGGTGATGCAGGCTGTGCTCGACGATCACGACCTTGCCCGCGAAGCTCGACTTGGCACCGGGACGAACCAGGAAGATGTTTTCCGGTCGCAGGTCGCCGTGAACCGCTCCCGCTTTGTGCAGGGCGTCGAGCGCTTTGGCGACGTACAGCACGATCGCGATCGCTCGGTCGGTCCGCAGTGGTCCGCGTCGGAGCCGCTGACGCAGGGTTTCCCCGTCGAGAAGCTCGGTGGCAAAGCCGGGAATGTCGAACTGGTCGACGATCATCTTCACCGGCATCAGGCCAGCCGTTTGCAGCGGCTGCGCCGCTCGAAGGTCTTTTTGCACCGACAGCATCATGCCCTGCGTGGGCTTTAGCTCTCGACGCAGCATCAAGACCGCAAACTTGCCTTTCAGACGGGAGTTTTCGGCTTCATACGTCACACCCAGCTCGCCTTCTCCGAGCACGCGCAGGATGTGAAATTCGTTCTGGAGGACTTTCCCCAGGCGGGCTTCAGGCGGCACAGGACTGCCAGATACC
Organism: uncultured Myxococcales bacterium; assembly: GCA_937868485.1. GTDB lineage: Bacteria > Myxococcota_A > Polyangia > Palsa-1104 > JAEUJZ01 > JAEUKA01. The sequence continues at coordinate 20,945 of CALMML010000380.1, forward strand.
CACGCGGGCATCGCCTGGACAGCTTTGGGGTCGGCGGGGCTCGTCACGACCTTAGGATATCAGGAGCAGGCCGATTCAATGCCAATAGTTGCGCGGGTGGTTTTGTCGTTGCCTCGCGGCGGGCGCACGGGCTAAAACCTCGAAAAACTTGACTTTCCGTCGAGGAGGCCAGCCGTGTCCGATTGCGTCTCTGTCTGTTTCCTGCGTCTGCGGACTGCTTCAGTGTGGTCGGGTCTTGTGCCCGTCGCGGCGGGCTTGGCCCTGACGGTGTGTGGGCTTTCATCGGTGCATGCCGGTGGATTCGAGATTCCTGCGAACGGAACCGAAGCCCTGGGACGAGGTGGGGCCTTCACCGCCAAAGCCGACACGCCGCTTGCACTGGAATACAACGTCGCTGGTCTGGCGCAGCAGCGCGGAACCCATGCGCTCATCGACAACAACTTGGTCTTTTCGCGCTATCGCTTTGCCCGTGAAGGCGGCGATTCGTACGGTGCGTTTCCGAGCGTGCAGGCCGATGCCTCGCGACCGTTTTATGCACCGTGGTTTGGTCTGACGACCGACTTTGGCTTCTTTGAGCGCTTCACGTTCGCGTTTGGCATCTACGGTCCGTCGTCGATCGGTCAGCGTACGTTTCCGATGTTTGTCACCGATCAGAACGGAATGCAGCGGCCTGGTCCGACGCGCTACGACATTGCGACAACCGATCTGCTGATCTTCTTTCCGACGGTGGCGGTGGGATTTCGCGCGCACAAGATGCTCGATCTGGGCTTTTCGGTGCAGCAGGCGTCGGCGCAGATCAAGCTGGCCAGTGCGACGTATGCTCCGCAGAGCTTGCCGGTGTTTCCCGACAGTGCGGCCTGTACCAAGCAAGCGGAGGTCGCGGGCTGTGACTCGGTGACGCGCTTTTCGGGGACGAGCTACGACAACTATCTGCTTCAGCTCGGTGCGCTGCTGCACCTGGGACGATCGGTCGACGTGGGCTTGAACGTCCGCAGCGCGGTGAACCTGGGCGTCCATCCGATGACGATTCGGGGAACGGTCGCAGCGACGGAACCGCTGTATCTGCAAGGCGCGGGAATCGGGGCGGAAAAGATGGACGGGGAGTTTACCGTCTGGCTGCCGTGGGTGTTTCGCGCGGGCGTTCGCTACGGTCAGAAGCTCGGTGGTGTGCAGCTGTTCGACATCGAGTTCAATGCGGTCTACGAAGCGTGGAGCTGGCTCGACGGAACGGATCACTACCTGACGCTGAAGAACCCGCCGCCGCTCGTCAATCGTGGAGAGCCGCTGACGCTGAACCTGCCGCATCACTACAAAGACACGATCGGGCTGCGACTCGGCGGATCGCTGTTTATGCCGATGACGGCGGAGTCGGGCGTGACGATGCGAATGGGCGGCTTTTACGACAGCTCAGCGAGTGCGGATCAGGATCTGCGGCTCGACTTTGACACGCTGGCCAAGCTTGGGATCACGGCGGGACTCGGCTTTTCGATGCGCGGGATGGAGCTAAACGCGGCGTATTCGTACCAGCACTCGCTGACGCGGACCGTGACCAGCGGAGAGCTGCGCATCATCGACGGAACGACGGGTCAGCCGGTGCGCATCAATGATCAGGTGGCGCCTGCGATCAACAACGGAACCTACAGCGGATCGACGCACGTTCTGTCGCTGGGTCTGCTGCTTCGCTTCGATGAGTGGCGCGCCAAAAAAGACAGCGGATCACAAGGTCTTTAGGTAGCGTCCGACGGCATCGACCAGCTCGCTTTTGCGACTGCGCAGGCTACCGACCCAGGCTTGACGAACCGATCCGCGATCATCGACGAGCAGCGTCAGCGGCTGCGAAAAGTTTTGCAGGCTGGATCGCAGCGTGTCGTCGGCGACTTGATACAGCGGCGTGTTGGGAAACCAGCCTCGGTGCTGCTTGATAAAGTCGAGCAGCTTGGCTTGATCGCGCGTCTCGCTGGCGATGATGACCTTGACGCGCGGATCTTGGCTCTGCGCGGAAAAGAAGCTCTGAAGCGTCGGAAGCTCGTCGAGACAGGGCTTACACTCGACCGCCCACAGGTGAATCAGCAGCAGCCGTGACGTCTGAGGCTCGACGGGAGCGAATGCCTGCCCGCGCTGAACCCGCAGCATCGACAGATCGATTCGACGATGCAACAGCAGGCTCTCTTGACGACGCAGGAGCAGCTCTTCCGGTTGTCCCGTTGGAGACGGCTCGGCGGAAGCGACAGGTGCAGACAGCAGAAGTGAGAGCAGGAAGGCGGTGGTTCGCATCGCGGCTCCTTTTCCCTTGCAGCTTAGAGCGGACGGAGCGCGGGCGGGAGCTGACAGTCATCGCAGCTCGACACTTCGGTCTGTTCCACCGGCGTCGCACAGTCGATGCGGAACACCCACACGCTCTGCGCCAGATCACTGCCAACCGGCGGAACGTCGTCGGTGTTGAGGAACTCTTTTTTCTTGAGCGAAAACGAATAGACCCAGTGCAGCACTTGCTCTCGTCGCAGCTTCTGTCCACCGGGGAACGTCAGATCCAGCGCTTTTTCGATGATCTGAAGACCGCGTCGCTCGGCGCGTGCCACCTGTGGATCTTGCGTCGACAGCTTGCTCGAGCTGGTGACTCCGAGCGGCAGCGGCGGCAGGTTCGACACCACCAAGAACTTGGTCGTATCCAGCCACGGCGGCTGCGGCTGAAGGGTGCGCTTGAGCCGCTGTAGGTACAGCCCTTCCAGTCCGTCGATGAGCGTGTCTTTGGGCGTAAAGTACAGCACCGAGTGCGTCTGTCCCGACATCATCGCGACAAAGCGTCCCAGGTGCGTGGGATCTGCGTCGCCGACCAGCGTTGCGATCTTTTGGTCTAAGCACACATCTTCGCGCTTACAGACCTGCGCCACGTCGTCGATGAGCTGCCGAACCGGCGGACGACACAGCGCCAGCGCCAGGCCTTTTTGAAGCTGCTTCTGACCGCAGACCTGACAGCGCTGCATGCGCTCGACTTGGCCGCGCAGATCCGCAATCTCTTCCGCATAGCAGCTCGCGGAAAACACCATTGCTGCCCCAAGCAGCCCCCGCAACCGTCCCCAGTTCATGGAGTGGTCTTCCCCTTTGCCTTCCCGCTGAGCGTCACGACTTTGGGAATGACTATGCCGCTTATTCGCAGCTTTAGGCAATCGCGAAAGTCGGAGCTGGTTTGGAACTCATCCGTTGTGCCGCGCGGTGAGACATACAGCGTGCCGCCAATGTTTTCGAGCACCACCCGATACGGCAGCGGCGGTCTTCGCACCAGGCGCAGACACGTTCGCAGTCCATTTTCCTGCGCGGGCAGGAGCTTTCCATCTTGGCTCATCACGTCGATTTGCACGGCGGTCACCACGGGCTCACTGTGAGCGTCCCCTGTAGCTAGTGGCGGATGGGCGCGATCCGGCTCACCAAGACCACCGTCTCGACGGACCGCTGGCGGCTTGGCTGGACCCAGCGAGGCCTGCGAACCTTGCGATACCTTGACCGGCTGGGGTTTGACCTGTGCGAGCTTGGCTGCGGCTGGGAATCCTGCGTCGCTGAGCGCCTGCGCATCGCGACGTGGTTCGAGCGTGCTTGCGTCGGGCTCTTCCAGGAACCCGTCGCTTGGGTCTTCGACGTCGGCTCGGATTGGCTCGGCGGCGTCGCTCTGTTCTTCCAGATCGTGTCCCAAGTCGACGTAGACCGGCGGCTTGCGATCCCACAGGATCTTTTTGCCGCCCAGCAGCAGTCCGAGCCCACACAGCGCCCACAGCGCGCCTTGCACCATCGGCAGCCACAGCCTGGGCCAGGACTCTACCGGCGAGCGGGTCCGCGACACGACAGGCGCAGTCTGCGTCGGCGGCGAGAACGCGCGAACGTCTCCACCCAGCGCCGCAATGAAGTCGCGAATGTGCGGATAGCGCACGCCACGAGAGCGACTGAGCGCCCGCTGAAGTGCCAGCTCGACCTTTTGACTCAGCAGGAGCGGCAGCGGATCTTCGGCGAGCACACGCTGCACCACGACCTCGCGCGGCTCGTCTTCCCCGCCGATGAACGCGGGCTGTCCCGATAGAAGCTCGTAGAGGATCACCGCCAAGCTGAACTGATCACTGCGCGGATCGACGGGCTGACCGCTCAGCACCTCGGGGGCCAGATAGCCGGGCTCGGCAAAGCGTGCGGCCAGCGATGGTGGATACAGTCCAAAGTCGGTCAGCTTGATGCGAAAGACACCTTGCTCGGGCATCACGATGACTCGGCGCAGCGACAGCGACAGATGAAACAGCTCTTGCCGATGTGCCGCGTCGAGCGCTTCGCCAATCAGCGTCGCCAGCTGCAAGACTTCTTGTTCACTGAGCGGTCGTCCGAGTCCGTGCAAAAACTCCTGCAGCGTCTGACCTTCCAGCTCGACGGGCTCGCGAATCAGGCAGGTGCGACCGTCTCCGTCGATGGCAATCAGCTCATAGGTCTGCGACAGCGACGGATGGCGAAGCTGAACCAGGCGACTGACGTGTAGCTTCCACGACTCCAGCTCCGCCGGGCTTAGCTCGGGCGGTCCACTGGGCCACGCAATCAGCTTCAGCAGCAGCGGGCGGCCATCGGGGATTGTCCGCACGGCGTAGCTTTCCTCATGCAGCTCTCGCTGGAGGAATCGCTCGACGCGATAGCGCCCTGCCACGATGTCGCCGGGGCGAAGTGTCCCGATCGGGGTCACTTTTGCGGACATGTTTGGACAGCCTACGGAATCAGCAGCGAGACTGCTAGGCCCACACCGAGAACCGCGGTGGTGCCAAAGCCAGCCTGGGTCGCCGTGTGCATTTGATAAGGAACCGGCGTTCCGATTTGGTTAAATCCCCAGGTCTGTCCGTCGAGACCAGCCATCGCCGAAGAGACGACTAGGCCCGACAGTGCCAGGCTGCCGAATGCTCCGACGGCGAGTCCTCGACGGAACGTCCAGCGTCCCTCGGGCGACTCGGGGCAGGGCGGCAGGTTGCCTTGCGTCCAGCGCTCCCACGGGGCAAACGAGGCCGCACCACCGACCAGTGCCAGCGCCGACAGTCCGTACAGCGTGCGCGCGGTGCGTCCGAAGTTGTTCAGCATATCGGTCGGATACGCGGCTCCGTCTGCGGGAAGGTAGACATCACCGTCGGTGGCAGTCAGCGCGATGGCACTGCCGAGTCCCGCCAGACCCAGCGCCGACAGGGCTCCGGCGAGAACGCCACGCTTAAACGTATAGATGCGAGCCATGCAGCGCGGACGCTGCTCAAGCTCTAGGTCAAGCGGCGCCGACGCTGGTTCTTTTTGAGGCTGCGTCGAAGGTGCCGGCTGCGTCGAAGGTGCCGGCTGCGTCGAGGGTGCCGACTGCGTCGAGGGGGCCGGCTGCGTTTGTGGCTGCGTCGTCAGTGCCAGCGCGTCCACCAAGCGACCGGCGGCGCGTGAGACGGACTCTTGCAGCAGATCCTCGGAACACTCGGTGCAGCGCTCCTCGATCAGCGTCGGCTGCTCACTGTCCAGATCGTAGATCCACAGCCGAACCAGGAAGCTGCGATCGTTGGGGAAGATCTCTCCGCCGAGGATTCGACGAGCCGAAAACGCGCGTCCCAGCCGCTTGAGGCACGGCTGCTCGGTGCAGAGCAGCTCGGCGGACTGAAGACCAGGCGACAGGGCGGGCTCACCCATGCGCAGCAGGTGCTGGACGACGACCTGGCGCGCTTTGCTCGACGGCTGGCCTTCTCGCTGGAGCCCAAGCACCAAGATAAGCGGCGAAGCCTGCACTGCCGACGCCGATAGCAGCAGCACGAGCGCGGACAGCCACCACAAACCACAGACCACGGTCCGCGATGCGGAGCGAGGGACGACGCGATGATTGGGCAACATTTTGCCTAAAAGCAGACCAGCACAGGCGGTCGGCTGTCAATTGACAAAACGGTGTTCCGATCGCGGTGCCACAGGAATCCACCTACTTGGCAGAAGGTGTGAATCGCGGTGGCGGGCAGATCCTGCGAACGAACGCGTTCCGAATCCGTGCTGCCAGCGCTCGCAAGTCAGCATCATTCAGAGTCCACGATCGCCTTGCGGTTCCCAAGAGAATGAAAAAAGTTTTTCCGACGGCAACAGTGCGAATTCCTACAGCTATTTCTGTGCTCTGTTGGGATTGCAATTCCTGCTCTTTTTTGTGCGATCGGAAGGAACTTCTGCGCGTGTCCTGTGTCTGTTGTTTGCGAAGACGGACGATTCAGAAACGAGTGAAGGAGAACTCCCATGACTACCTCTTTGAGCCTTGCTAAGAATGCTTTCGGAAACGCTTCTTCGACGGTGAAAAGTGATGAAGCGCTGTCGCAGATTCGGGCTCAAGCAGAGGACAGCGGAGCCCGCGCAGTGGAAGTGACAGCAGTGTTTGATGGCGCGGTGCAGCAGGTTCGTCACTTTGTGAATCCGCAGGCTGGAAAGATGACGCTGCTCACCAAAGGAGTGCTGGCTCTGTCGGCACTTTCTATCGGTGCGGTGATGACTCTGTTTGGACAGAGCTACCTGCAAGTCAGCACGGAAAAGGAGTCTGCGGAGTCTTCCAAACAGAGCATGGTGAAGCCGATTCAGCCCAAAGATCACAGCCGTGATGTGGCCGCAGGAACGCTGCTGATGCTGGGTGCGGCGGGTCTTGCGTACGGTGTGCAGCGACTCGGGAAAGAGCAGGGCGACAGTGAATACAGCGTGGGAACGGATGCAGGTGCAACCTATCAGGTGACGACCGAAGGACTCCCTTGCGAGCGCTTCCCTCTTGTTCGATCGAGCGGCAGTGCGTTTGAGCTGGTGCTGGCAGAGTCGATGAACGGAACGGTTGTGCGCGACGGAAAGCAGATGAACCTGAAGGAGTTCGCGCAGCATGAGCGGGCTCCGCGCGATGCGAGTCTGAGCGGCGCAACCATCCTGCCGATTGTGCAAGGAGTGCGGTATTCGATCGAACACGGCGGCAGTACGTTTGTGGTGTCTGATGTCGCAAGGCCGCGTCACTATCCGGTGCCTCTGCGAGTGGACTGGGCGACGCAGTCTTATACGGGCGCGGTGCTGGCAGGTGCGGCGGCGTTTGTGGGACTGATGTTTGCGCTGCCGCCTCCGGCCAAGTCGCTGTCGCTGGATGGCTTTGACTCGGGACGACTCATCAAGCTGCAAGCGAAGCCGGATGCGGTAGAGGAGCGACCGGACTGGCTGAACGCAAAGAAGAAGGAAGAGCTTCCCAAGCAGAAGCAGCCGATGGCAAATCACCATCGCACGTCGGCTCCCGCGAATCCGATGCGGAGTGATCGCGTGGCGACGGTGAGACATCCCGGTCCGGTGGGAAAGAAGGAACAGCAAGCGATCGCGGCGGAGCTTGCGCAGAACAGCGGAATTGTCGCACTGATGAGATCAGGTGCGATGGCTTCGATTCTGACCCGCGAGTCTGCACTGGGAAGTGATGCAACGCGCGCAATGGATGGACTGGTGGGAGTCGCTCTCTCGGATCCGTATGCTTCCGGTGGTGGACTGGTGGCCGCTGGAGGTCCGGGGGGCGGTGGCGACGGAACGGTGAACACGACAGGAATCGGTCCGTTTGGTCCGGGCGGCCCTGGTGGTCGTGGCGGTGGTCCGCGTGGTCCTGCGCTCGGTCCGTATCGTCAAAAAGGAATTCCCACCACGGAAGTGGGTCGGGTGGAAGTGAATGCGGGATCGATGGATCGAGAAGTGATTCGTCGCGTGATTCGCAGTCACATGCCGGAAGTGAAGTTCTGTTACGAGCGCGCGCTGATGGCGCAAAAGGATCTGTCGGGTCGTGTGCAGGTGAAGTTTATGATCAGCCCGACCGGCAAAGTGACCGCGAGTGTGGTGGAAGCTTCGACGCTGCGTAGCCCGAGCACCGAGCAGTGTGTGGCCGAAGCGGTGCGTCGCTGGGACTTTCCCAAGCCGCCTACCGGAATCGTCAGCGTGACCTATCCGTTCGTGTTCCGACCGGCAGGGGAGTGATTGGCAGCTACTCCGGTGGGGGTCCAAACGGACGAACCACCGGGCGATACGTTCTGGGAAGGACGGGAATGGACGTGGAGATCGCTCCGTCGGCTGCTTCCGCTTCCGCAATCAAGATGGCATCCGCAGACACTGCTTGGCGATGGTGCCATGCTCCATCGTTTTCACGCTGTAGCTCGTACTGACCAAACGTATATCCGCCGTTTTGACTGATCGCGAGACGCACTGCTTTCGGCGGCGGATCCATCATCACGCGGACTACCACTTGTTCGCGAACTCTCTGCACAAACGGCGTCGGCGGCGACGGTGAATAGGATCGCTTCGGATGCGCGGCAAACTGTGCAATCAGCGCGCGCAGCAGCAGCGATCGACGCGCCAGAAAGTCTTCATGACGGTTGTAGCTGCCCTCCTTTCCGCAGTACGGAGGCTCTGCTGCGCAGGTCTTCGGACACTGATATTTGGCGCAGTGCGCAGGCGGATTTTGCAGCGGTTCGGTCTTGCTCTTTGGCATACACGCAGCCGGACAGCCCGCGCCAAAGTACCAGCCATGATCGTAATCAGCGACGATCGCCAGCGTCTTTGCGGACGCGCGAACCGCTTTGTAGGTACGGATCATTTCACTTAAGGGAAAGAACTCATCTTGCGCGCCAGCCAGCATATACAGCGCTCCCTTTTGAATCGGCGCAAAGGCGAGCGGATCGAGTCTGCGGAACAGCGCGCGGGGTCCGGGATCACTCGGCTTCATTCCGTTTGCAGACAAGATGAGACGACGCCACCACGTCTCTGATTCCGCTGCGCTGGCGAGTCCTCCAGACGCTGCAACTGGCATCACGGCGCGGACGCGATCATCGGTTCCACCGACGATAAACGTTGCGATTCCGCCCATGCTAAAGCCGGTGACAACGATTCCTTTTGGGTCGACTTCGGGAATCGTTCCCAGGTAGGTCACCGCGCGCATGATCGCGAACACATACTGATACAGCCAGCTTGCGCGCAGGTCTTTGTCCGCGCAAAAGATCGGTCGCGGATCTTGCGGAGTCGGCGCTATTCCTTCGGATTCACCACTTCCCGGTGCGGACAGAGACAGCGCCACCACGTTGAGGTTGCGAGCCAGCTCTGCGATGTCGCGCGGGTCCGCTTTCGATCCCAGTCCATGTGCAGAGACAAGTCCCGGCAGCTTGATCGCGGGCTGTTTGCTCGGATCGGCGGACGTAGGAATCGCAACGAAGGCTTGAATCCGAATCGGCTTGGCAACTCCGTTTTCATCCCAGCTGGTCGACGTAAAGCGGATCTCTTTGACGTGAACAGAGGGCGGACTCTCGATCTGCGTCTTTCGCTCTTCCACGTTCAGATCATCGATGCGACGCACCGCCTTCAGATCGAAGGTGGCTGGACGCATGGGCTCTGAAACGGGCGCCGCAGCGAGCTGCTGGATGTTCGCAAGTGAGCCAAGCAAAAGAAGGAAGAATCGCAAGAGCTTGGAGCCTGCTGACAAAGATCCAAGCGGAATTTTCCGTCGCTGTGCGCGCATGAATGTAGCGTCCCAACGTGTAGGTGTCTATTTAGGATGTTGCACGGAGCCTGTCTGGATGCAAGCGTGGCGCAGTCTTTGATGCCGCGTGTGTCCCTTTGCGATGAGAGGTTCGATGACACCCCTGTTTGTGCGCCGACGTGTGCTTCTTTTGTGGCCGCTCGGATTTTCATCAGGACTCCCGCTCCTGCTCACGGGGAGTACGCTGTCCGCTTGGCTGAGTCAGTCCGGGCTGTCTCTCTCTCAGATCGGAATCTTATCGCTGGTCGGTCTTCCGTACGCGCTCAAGATCCTGTGGGCACCACTGCTGGATCGCTTCACGATTCCGTTTCTGGGACGACGGCGTGGCTGGATGCTGTGCAGTCAGGTGCTTCTGTCTGTTTGTCTGTTTTCGATGAGCAGAGTCTCTCCGCAGCAGTCTGCATCGATCGTCGCTGTGCTGTCCGTTTTGATCGCATTTTTGTCGGCGAGCCAAGACATCGTGGTCGATGCGTATCGAACGGATCTGCTGCATAGTGAAGAGCGCGCCGCCGGAACTGCTGTGTTTGTGTTTGGCTATCGCGCGGCGATGCTCTGTAGCGGTGGACTTGCGCTGATCGTGGCGGATCATCACTCCTTTCAGCTGCTCTATTCGCTGGCTGCACTGCTGCTGGCTGTGGGCGTGCTGGCGACGCTGATTGGAACGGAACCACCAGCGGTACGTCCGCCGACAACGCTGCGCAGTGCGGTGATTGATCCGCTGCGCGACTACTTTGCACGAAGGCATGCGCTGCTGATCCTGCTGTTCATCACGCTGTATCGGATCGGAGACACGCTGGCCAACGTGATGCTGATGCCGTTTCTGCTCTCTCTTTCCTTTACGCAAAGCGAGATCGGCGTTGTCTACAAAGTGATCGGAATCGCTGCGACGATTGTGGGAACGCTGTTGGGAGGCCTACTGACCGCGCGGCTTGGTCTTGCGCGTGCGCTCTTTCTGTTTGGCTGTAGTCAAGCCGCGTCCAACGTGTGTTATGCACTGCTTGCGCTCGTCGGAAAAAGTCACGCGCTGCTGATCGCTTCGGTGGGAATTGATCACCTGTGTACGGGGCTTGCAATCGCGGCGCTGGATGCGCTGCTGATGTCTCTGTGTAATCGTCGCTTTAGTGCGATGCAGTATGCGCTGCTGGTGAGCGTGTCGGGACTGGCCGGACGCGTACTCGGAGGAAGCTCTGGTGTGATTGCCAATCACCTGGGATGGCCGCTATTCTTTCTGCTAACGGCCTTGCTGTCCGTTCCTGCGGTGGTGCTATGGCACTACCTACAAGCGAGCATACGTCATGGCGATGAAGACGCTGATGGACACCAAGTACTTTCGGATCGAGCATGATGCCGCTCGGAAGCTTGTGATCATGCGTCGCACCGCGCAAGGTCTTAGCGCCAAGACGCTGGAAGATGAGCGTGCGCGTGAAGCTGCAATCCGTGATCTGTTATCGGTGCTACGGACGGTGCGCGGACAGCGATTCCTGCTCGATGTTCGTGCGGCCCCTGGAAACAATGATCCCGCAGTGGAAGAGGTGGTTCAGCGGCTGCGCATCCAGCTTCGCGAGCTGTTCACTGTGTCTGTCACCGTGGTTGCTTCCGCAACTGGCATGCTGCAAGTGAATCGCATGGCACGAGCGCGAAACGAAGCGATGGTGATCTTTCGGGATGAACAAGAAGCGATCGCCAGCTTGATGGAACGACCGCTTCCGTAGTGGATCCAGCAGGACTCCTTACGCGATGGGAATCGGATAGGAGCCCTCCTGATGCTACATCAGTACATGAACGCTGCACCGAAGCTGATGCGATCGTTTCCGCCGGTTCCGTCGTTTCCTTTGAGCGTCCGGCGATAGTCGAACTTGAACGCCAGCTCTAGGATCGGACGATAGCTCAGTCCGGCTGTGAAAAACTGAAGCGCTTCACTGGTTCCGGGATCGGCCACTTCAGCCACCACCGCGCGCGTATCAACATACTCATAGCGACCAAACAAGATGAGCTGCTGCGTCGTGTTCTGAATCGGATACAGGACGTTGTAGCCCGCTTCTCCGTAGAAGCCTTGACCCTGCGAGCCAATCGCAGAAGCCGTCGGTGTGCTCTGCCGGATCACTTGCGTGATGCGATCTGCACCTTGAATGAACGTTCGCGCGTACTGGGCTCGCAGCATCATTCCGTAGCGCTGAAAGCGTGCATCTGCTTCGACGATTCCCAACCGAATTCCTTCCAGGTTCTGCTCTTTTTGGTTGGCTGAACCGTAGTAGAAGCTCGCTGCGATATCGAATCCCAAGATGCGGCTGTAGTTGATGCGTCCCGTCACCGCTGCGTTCTGCGTGTTCACCACAAAGCCGCGCGACAGACCCGGACTGATTCCTTGATCCGCAGAGAACTTCGATCCATCGGCTCCAGTCACGACATACACTTGATAGCGCAGACCGTCGACGATGCTTCCGAACACACCGGCTCCGAACTCTCGCCAGGTGGTGGGAATGATGAGCTGATCCATCGTCGGACGATCCACACTGTGGAACACCGGAGGCTCGTGATACAGGTTCACGATGCTAAGCGGCAGCAGCACGAGTCCCGCGCGGAATCCGATCGGCACTTTGCGAAAGGGCTGAAGCTCTAGGTAGGACTGCTCGATCTCGAAGCGACTGACGTTTTCGACTTCCAGCTCGGAATAGACAGATGCCCAGTCCGTGAAGTGATGACCGAAAAACAGAACGATCCGGCGCAGCGTAAACTGCGTGTCGTTCTTGAGCATGACCAGGTGCGTCTCTCCGTACGCGCCGATGGGAATGCGTCGTCCTGATCCCAGATCCGTCGAAAACGCTTGGCCTGTGGCCATCGTTGGATCGTAGTCGCGTGGGAGCGCGGGCTTGCTTGGCGCAGCGGAAGGACTGCTTGGATCGGATGACTCTTCCGCTGGCAAAGAGATCACCGGACCGGACTTCCCATCCGCTTGTGCAGCGACGGGCTGCGCAGGCTGCGTGACGCTGGGTTGGGAAGGCTGCGGAGCGGTCTGTGGTTGCGTTTGTTGCGCGGCTGCGGATGCGGATGTAAGCGCCAGCAGCCCAAGGGACAGAAGGAGTGTTCTCATTGATTTCCTGGTGCGAGGACCGATGCGATGATGTGATCTTGACGCTCGGTTCCTGCGAGTCCGTGACAGCGATTGCAGGTGATTCCGGTTCCGGCTGTGTCTGCGTAGCCGTGTCCGATCGCGCCACCATCGGATTCCAGATCCGCAGGATTGGTGCCGCGTGTGACGATCACCGGGACTCCGCTCGTACTGAACTTGAGCGTGAAGAATTCCCAGTCTTTGGCGCCGCCCAAGTTGTATCCGCCACCGCGCTTGGCCATGGCGAACATCTCCCACTCTTGCTTGCTGGCTCCGAACTCGATGCTCTTCACCAAGATCGAACCCACTGGATACGTGGTGGATCCTTTCGGTGCGATCTTGCTGATGAAGCCGTTGCGTCCTCCGGTGGGATGTCCGTCGAGCGGACCTTCCCCCAGAAAGTACTTTGGCCAGGTTTCAAAAGACGCGAAGTCGCTCTGTAGCGCGATGAACACAGAGCCAGGCTCGCTTTCCGTACATCCTGCTGCAAGCGCGGCACAGAGCAGCAGGCAAGTAGATAGTGGTCTCATTGGGGTAGCTGCGGAATTCCAAGCAGATCCGCACTCTGGGTCATGACGTTGACAAGAGATCCCGTCTGTTCGGGATCCGCTTCGTGCTTCACAAGCTGATAGAGCTGACCAAACGGAGTCGCCAGATCAGAGCTGGACGGATTGGTCGAGCTCCACGTCGAAGGAACCTGCGGAATCGCGTCTCCTCCGATGCTCTGATACTTGCTTTGAAGACGTGCAAAGCCCGCTTGGATTTTGGCATCCAGCTCGGCTCCACCTTGCGCGCTCAGCCATGGACGGAATGCGTTGTACGTTGCGATTCCTGCTTCCACGTTGGCGCGCATATCCGCCAAGGTGTACTGCGCGTAGCGCGATTCCTCTTCGCCACTTGCAGCTTTGTTGGCTTTTTCAACCTGCTCGTTCATCGATCCGATGACGCCTCGGTAGGCTGCCGCCGTATCCAGCGCGAGCGGTCCAAAGTCCGTTCGCATCTGTCCGATGTCCGCAACCAGACGCGCACACAGCTTCTGCTGAAAGTCGCGCGCTTCCTGTTCGTTCTGTGGGAACGCTGCTTCCTTGTATCCGGGCAGTCCCATCTCGAAGGTCTTCACATGCGCAGGAATCGAATCCGACCACAGAATTCGCTCGATCGCGTGGACTCCGGTTACGCCTTGCGCATCGAACAGATAGGTGTCCGGTGCCGTCGAGATGAAGCCGTCATAGCGCTCATCGGTGGAGACATCAATGTCAGGAAACAGCACGGCAATCGCGCCTTCAATGTGCTCGTAGGCGATCCGTGCGCGCTTCCAATCCGCCTTCATCTTGGCCACTTGCGCGGCGTCATTTTGCGCGTTCCAGCCGTTGGCATCTGGACTTGGCGCATCGCTCTGTAGCGCTTGCGCAGCTGCCATCAGCTCATCCATGTTGGTCTGGATGTAGGCTTTGACATCGACGAGCGCTTGGTCCTGCGGAGACAGCTCTTTTCCGCAGCCGATCATCGACAGAGAGAGCGTCAAAAAGGAAACAGAGAGCCTGCTGGCGAGCTTCATGGGAGTGATTCCTTGCGAAATGAATCGCGCGTTACAGCGAGCCGACATACTTCAGCAGCTGTTGCTTGTCTTCGTTGGAAAGCGCTTGGTATTTTTCAGCGGATCCGCGCGCTTCTGAGCCGGTTCCGTTGTGCTTCAAGATCGCGTCTTCAATCGTCTTGGCGCGACCATCGTGAAGATAATTTTGGAAGAAGCGCAGGCCGATAAGCGGTGCCGTACGCCACTGGCGAGAGCTCGATTTTCCGTCGGTAAGTCCGTCTGCAAGCTCGGTGCCCATGTCGTGAAGGAGCAGGTCCGTAAACACCGGCGCGCTGATTCCGGCCATCGCAGAGATCGGATAGTCCGTTCGTGTCTTGAGCGCTGGAACATGGCACGCGCTGCACGCGGCTGCATCAAACAGCGCAACAGCCTTTTCCGATGGCGCTTCACGTCTTGGAATCGCGAGCAGTCGCATGTATTCCGCCAGCAAGTTGATGGTGTCCTGGCTCAGATCGACGCCTGGTTTTTTGTCATCGAGCAGCCCATCAGGATTGGCCAGCTCCGTCGGTCGCATCGGAGACGTCATGCTCATGTCTCCCTGTGCAGCATCGGCGGAAAACTCATCCAGCGTTGCGATCCGGGCCTTGTGTCCAAAGCGACCGATGATTCCTGTCTGTCCCGGTTGATGCTGGTGATAGCGCTTGTCTGTGTTCGCTTGCGACTGATACGTGACGCGGTTGATCTGTCCGTGAATGCCATCGGTGCGCCGTGCTTGCTCGGCTTCTATTCGCTCGATCTCGCGATCGTCAATGGCTTCCAGATAGCCCCGGCCAAACGTCGCAAGACCCACGCGCGTTGTCAGCTTGAGCTTCGGAACGCTCGACGGTGGCAGCAGTCCCGTTTGCGCTCCGCCTGCGAAGTACGGACGCACGGTCGATCCCCACAGAAGCGCGGACTGATCGCCATCTGGAGTGATTCCGTCGTCCTTCACCATCACCATCTTTTGGACGCTGCCCGGACCCTTTCCCGCTGCGGCATGACACGATCCACAGGAGGTCCGAATGTAGTTTGGACCGAGTCCATCGCTTTCCAAAAAGACGGCATCGAAGGCTGCGTCTCCTTCGAAAAACAGCTTCTTCTGTTCAGCGGAAACACTCGCGATGGGAATGTCTGTTGGATCTTCCGCAATCACTTTGGGAGGAGTCTGTGAGTCTGAAGGATCACATCCAGCGAGGAGCGGAAGGACTCCAGACAGGCCTACAGACAGCAGATAAGGGAGTCCTTGGATTTTCACGATGGCATTCCTTTGTCAGTACGCGGTGCTGGTTGGTGTGTTCCGTCGGAACGGCAAGCAAGCTGCTGCGCCAGTCAGTCGGTCCGCGTGAGAGTTTCTGCGATTTTGAATATTGAAATCAATTTCACTTGTCAATGACTTCGGCGTTCTCGACGGAAATCACAGGGTTACAAGCGGGCTTGTGCGGAGTCTGGGGATCTACGTAACGGTCTGGTGCTGTCGGGGACGCGACGACAGAGGCGACGGTGACGGAAAAGGTGGGAAGGCAGCCGCTCAGACCGAGAGGCTGCCGATCGGAGGTGTTAGCTGTTCGCGCTGCCGAGCCGAATCGCGCGCGTCGGACAATACTTCGCCGCCGCTTCGACGATCGCGCGGTGCTCGTCTCCGACGTGTTCGGACACAAGCGCAACCTTGCCATCAGCGCCGAGGCAGAACACTTCCGGGGCTTCTCCCACACACACGCCGTGGCCTTGGCACAGGTCTTTGTCGAGCAACACCATCAGCTTGCTCACCGACGTGGTCGCTGGTGCGGCATCCGACTTGGCGACATCCGACTTGGCGGCATCCGACTTGGCCGATGCAGCCTTTTTGCTCGACTCGGACTTGGAAGACTTGCGCGACGCTGCGGCGTCCGACTTGCCGGGCTCCGCTGCGTTGGCTTCTGCAACGGTTGCGTGCGAAACGGGACACGTCGCAGCGGGGGTTGCAGCCGGCGCCGCGTGCGCCACCGGACATCCTGCCGCTTGGCTTGGATCGGCAGCAGCGGCTTGCGCAGCGACGCCCATTTCATCGGCCAGCTTGGCCAGCTCGGCGGCTCCGGCAATCGTTACAGAGGGCTCTGCCCGGCGCTTGTAGCGCAGACGGCACGGCACTTTCGGTCCCACCACCAGTCCGTGGAAGTCCGAGTCGATCGGATCACCGGCCAGCTCAAACTCATACTGACCCAGCAGCAGCGCCAAGAT
>CALMML010000381.1 GCA_937868485.1 uncultured Myxococcales bacterium
TGATCCCGACGCCGAAACTGGACGATCGGACGTACGCCGATATCATCGCCGAGGCCATTCGGCTGATTCCTAGGTACTGTCCAGAGTGGACGAACCACAATCCCTCTGATCCGGGTATCACCATCTTGGAGCTCTGTTCATGGATGACAGAGCTGATTCTGTATCGACTCAACAAGGTTCCAGAGAAGAACTATCTGACCTTCCTGGACATGCTTGGAATCAAGCTTCAGGCTGCACAGCCAGCCCGAGCGCTCCTGACGTTCAAGCTCGCGGAAGGAGTCGAGCGTCAGACGATTCGTCGTGGTCTGCAGGTATCGACTCCGCAGGCCGATGAGGAAGATGCAGTTCTGTTCGAGACGCAGCGTGATCTGACCGTGATCAGCGCAAACCTCGATCGCTGCTTTTCCTATTTCGATGAAGCGTATTCCGATAACTCTCCCTATCTGCAAGGAGAGCGTACGGAAGGATTCCTGGCGTTCGCAGGTGCCGAGCGTGTGGATCGCTTCATCTACCTGGGTGATGAGCGGCTCATCGGAGTCAATGACTCGACGGTGCTACGACTCCGTTTGACGGCTCCTGAGCATGGCGGACGCGATCTGGCGCGGCTCCTGAACTGGGAATACTGGAACGGAAGACGCTGGCGCGAGCTGACGCTTTCACAGCTGGAAGTAGAGCGCGGCGAAGTCATTTTCCAAGGCGTGGTCGATATGCAAAAGACCACGGTAAACGGGCTGGAAACGTACTGGATCCGAGGACGACTGGCGGAAGTTCCGCGCTCTGCTGCGGAGACAGAAGTCGATACCGTTCGCGGAATCATCGAGGTGACGGGAGAAGGAATTCTTCCTGATCAGGCGTTTGCCAACCTGGATAACAACGTCTTTATTGCGCTGGATCTTGGCAAGAACGTTCATCCGTTTGGCACAGAGCCAAAGCCAGATCACGTCCTGTATTTGGCATCGCAGGAAGCGCTCAGTCAGCTTGGTGTGCTGGTCGAGATCGATTTTGCGCTGAGCGATCCGCAGATTGCGCCGCCTCCCAAAGCGAGTGATGACCTCATCATGTCGTGGGAGTACTTCGATGGAAAGAAGTGGCGGATCTTAGGAAAGAGCACTCCATCGGGAAAGCCGCCGCAGGGTTGGGAACAGAGCGTGCTTGGTTTTGTCGACGGAACCAACGCGTTTACCAAGGGCGGAACGGTGCGCTTCAATCGCCCTGCGGATTTGCAGCCGGGCGAAGTGACGGGCGAGCCAAACTACTGGATTCGCATCCGCATCGAGCAAGGTGACTTCGGTGTTCCGGGCGCGTACATGCTCGACAATGACAAGTGGGTTTGGCGTGATGAGCGTCCGCTGAAGCCGCCTGCGTTCAAGAGCATCGGGATTCGCTATCAAACGGATCTCGATCACATCAAATACTTCGTTTCCTATAACGACTTTCGGTATCGCGATCACTCCGAAGAGGAGAAAAACGAATACCGACCGTTCCAGCCTTTCCAGGCAATTGCCGACGAAGGCGCAGCCGTGTATCTGGGATTCGATCAGCGTCTTCCCAATGAGACGATGAGCCTGTATTTCCAGTTCCAAGAGAGCACGGTTCTGGAACAGGACTTCGCGCACGCAGAGCACCTGACGCAGTACTACGAAAAGCGAAAGACGATTTGGGAACCCGAGCAGCGCATCGCTTGGGAGTACTACAACGGAAGGGCTTGGGTGACGCTGGTTGTTGCGGACGGATCCAAGAACTTTACGGAGTCCGGGTTTATCGACTTTGTCGGCCCGGACGATATGGAAAAGTCGCTCAAGTTTACCGAAGACCGCTTCTGGATTCGGGCTCGACTGGAGATGGGTGGCTACATCAAGCCGCCGCGTATCCGTCGCATCCTGCAAAACACGGTCGAGGTGGCCAACGTCCGTACCGTTCGCGATGAGATCCTCGGTTCGTCGGATGGCACGCCGCTACAGAGCTATACGCTGCTACACGGACCGCTGCTCGGTGGACAGGTCATCGAGGTTCGGGAACGCGAAGAGCCGATTGCCGATGAGATCGAAGAGCTGGGCGAAAACGCGGTGCGTGTCGCCGAAGATCGCGAAGGCGGCTACATGGTCCGCTGGAAGGAAGTCGAGAGCTTCTTCGAGTCGGTTCCCAAGTCGCGTCACTACATCATCGATCCGCTGACTCGGCAGGTGCGGTTTGGCGACGGCATTCGCGGCATGGTTCCGCCGGTCAGTCGCAACACCGTGATCGCCAATGAGTATCGCGTCGGTGGTGGCAGCAAAGGCAACGTCAATGCCTTTACGCTGACGTCGCTGACTCGAGCGGTTCCGTACATCGAAAAGGTCTACAACGTCCTTCCTGCCGTCGGTGGAGCGGACGCGGAAACGGTCGAGCAGGCCAAAGAGCGCGCACCGCTGCAGATCAAGAGCCGCGATCGCGCGGTGACGGCGGAAGACTTCGAGACGCTGGCGATGCGATCGACGACGAGCATTGCGCGGGCCAAAGCGCTGTCGTCCGACGATCAAGCGGGTCACGTTCACTTGGTCATCATCCCGCGTGGCGACGAAAAGAACCTGGATCTGACGCGCAAGCTGGTTCCGCCGCCGGAGCTGTGTCGGTTTGTGCGCAACTACCTGGATGAGCGACGGCTGATCACGACGATCCTCGACGTGACCAAGCCGGATTATGTGGAGATCTCGCTGAAGATCACGCTGATCCGCCGCACCGTCGGTCAGAGCGAGCGTCTGCGCACCGAGATCGAGCAGCGCCTGCGTCGATATCTGCATCCGCTCGTCGGTGGCAAAGATGGCAAGGGCTGGCCGTTTGGTCGTCCGGTGTATCGCACCGATCTCGTCCACATGGTCGAAGACATTCCCGGCATCGAAGCGATTGAGTCGATCCAAATCTACGACGAGGATCGTCGCATCAACGTCGATAGCGTGCGGCTCAAGGACGACGAGCTGCCCCATGTCGTCAACGTCGCTGTCGTCGAGCGCGTCCGTCAGGAGATGATCTGATGCTGCAAGAGCGCGAGCCGATGCAGCGTCGCCTGGTCCGCGTTCCTGACGTGGTTGGGCTGAACCTGCAGAAGGCTCTGCTACTGATTCAGCACGCTGGCCTGAAGGTCGGCGCGGTGCTGTACAAAGAAAGCTACGAGGAAAAGGACACCATCCTCGAGCAGAAGCCGCAGCGTGGGCAGATGGTCTACGCGTCGGACGAAGTGACGCTGTGGACCTCGCGTGAGAGCTACATCAAGTGGCTGCCCGCGATCTATCAGCGATCCGATGCGACGGGACGAAACTATGTCCGCGATCTGCTGTGGGTGATTCAGCACCTGTTTGGGTCGATCGAGACGATGCTCGATACGATCCACCTGTTCTTTGACTCGTACGAGACGCCCGAGCACTTCCTTCCGTGGCTGGCTGCCTGGTCGGCGATGATCCTGGAGCCGGACTGGCCCGTTTCGAAGAAGCGACGGCTGATCAAAAAAGCGATGGAGCTGTATCGGCTGCGCGGCACGGTGCGCGGTCTGAAGCTGTTCATTTCGCTGTTTACGGGCTTTGAGCCGCATCTGGCGGAAAACGAGTGGCCGTTTAACGGCTTCCGCATTGGTATTTCTTCGACGGTGGGCATCGACACGGTGATCCTACCGCCCGTCGACAAAGCGCACTCGTTCGTCGTGGTGATGCCGCACAAGTTCAAGGACGTCACCAGCCAGTCGATCATCCGTCTCCATGAGATCATCGAGATGGAAAAGCCGTCGCACAGCACGTACATGCTGAAGTTCGAGGATCCTCGTCAGGCCGTCGAGGAGCGCGAGTTCTATCGCATCGGCGTGACGTCGGGCGTAAACGTCGGACAGGAAGTGGTGACGCCGCTGCCGATGGATGCAGAGACGGGCGAGCCGGACTATCCGAAAGAGCCGGTGATGCCGCCGCCGCCGCCGAATCCGTCGGTGTACGAGCTGTTCGGAACCAAGAAGCGACAGCTCCCGCCGATCGTGGGAGCGGCCAAAGCCGACAATGCTCCCGTCGAAGGTCGCGAAGTTACGTCGAGCAAGTATGGCTTCGAAGGTGCGCGTGAGTTCCGTCTCGACGACATCATGAAAGAGCTGCTGGCCCGCGCTGGGCTAGAGAATAGCGTCGATGTGTCCGTTGAAACAGGCTCGGGCACAGGCTCGGGCACTGGCGCAGACACGGGCGGAACAAGCAGCGTGGTGCTGGAAGAGCTGGCCAAGACCGATGTGGGCCAGGCTTCGGGCGATGAAGCGCTGCTGGAGTCGTCACTGCTCGTTTCAGACGGTGGAGATGCCAAGGTCGAGACGCCCAGTGTGGCTGTGAGCGAGCCGGTAAGCGACGAGAGCGGCAAGACGCCCGTGACAGAGCCCGCGACCGCGATGACAGACGAGGAACAAGACATTCCTCGCGCGGGGCTTGGGGCCACCGTCGAAGGCGGCGTCAAAGGCCAAAAGCCCAAGGTCGATATCGACGTAAGCGTCGAGGAGATTGGCGGCGACGAGATCGAAGAGGTCAGCGCCGACGACTGGCTGCAAGTAGCCGAAGCAGAGACGGAACAAAAGCCGCAGAGCAAGCCGCCAAGCGATCCGGTGGCCAAGGTCAGCGGCACGGCCAGCGTCGAAGGCAACGTCCAGACGGGCGGGCCTCGAGTCGAAATCGAGATCGAGAAGCGCGAAGTTCCAAGTGATGAAGGCCCCGCGCCAAGCGGCAGCGACAAGCCTTCCGACGGTTCCAAGAAATAGGAAACTTCTAACCAGGGTTCCCAGCGAGGGGCACGATGGCGACTGAGAGTGAGAGCAAAGTCAAGGGCTTCAAGCGGATCAACTTCTTTAAGGGCTTTCTCACCACCGAGCACGATTGGAACGATGCCGAGCGGTACCACATCGAGAAGCGCCGTCTGCACAACAAGATGATGCACGCTCCGGGCGTGGTCTTCGGTTTCAGCGGCGATCTCAAGGTGACTGCGCGTCCTCGTGGCGATCTGTCGGTCGAGATTCAGCCCGGCTACGCCGTCGACGGTCAGGGTCGAGACCTGATGCTGTGGGACGCCGAGATCAAGACGCTTGTCCTCGAAGAGTACAAGCTGCCGCAGACCATCTACATCGTGCTGCGCTACTACGAGCAAGAAACCGACTTTATCGCCTACAAAGAAAACGCGGCGTATAAGGGGCATCGGCGGATTCTCGAGGGCTGTAAGGTCGAGATCTCGCAGACTGCGCCGGACATTCGTGAAGAAGTCGAGCTTGCGCGGATTTTGCTTGACAAAAACGCAACTCGTATCCGTGACGCGCGCGATCCGAATGAGCCGAAGGCCAACGAGATCGATCTGCGCTTTGTGCCTCGCGCGGGTGTGGCGGGATCGTCGATCGATCCGGTGCTGCGGATTCGCTTGGCGCTGCTGCTCGATCGGCTGCGTCGGCTGCTGCTGGCGATGGCGCGCGACAACAAGGTGGAAACGGCGCACGACGCGCTGGCGGGCGTGATTGCGGCGCAGACGCTGCACACGGCGGACCTGCTCGACAACCGCAACGGTCACGAGATCCTGAACATGCTGGTTCAGCTTCAGGACGAGCTGACCAAGGATGTCGAGGTCAACCACCCGCAGCTTGGTCAGAAGAAAGAGTTCGGCAACTACAAAAAGAACCTGGAGATCGTCCGGGGACTGCTCGGCGAGCGTCGCAATACGCCAGAGGCGTTCGACAACATGCTCGTCTACATGGCCAAAGGTGCCGAGGAGCTTGCGCCGCTGTACGGTGGCGAAGCGACGGATTCGGGACCGCCGACGCCGGGTCCGGTGCAGACGGTTCCTTCCGACGATGGTCAGAAGGCCAAGGTCGAAGCCGCCGACAAGGACAAAAAGCCGCGTGGCAGCTACGGTCCGAACGAGATCCCGCCCGACGACATGGAGCGGATCAAGGGCATCTCCGAGCAGGATCTGCCGATGGAGCTGGAGATCAACGGCGAGACCTGGGTCCGCATCGACATGATCAAGGTCATGGACACCGACTCGGAGAGCGCCCACGACCTGAAGATCCAAGAGGCGCGCGACTCGTACCGATCGCGTCAGCGGCTCAAGTATCCCGACGGCAAGTCGCTCGAAGACGTCGGTCGTGCGCACGTCTCGGGCTTCGTCACGTACAAGGTCAAAGGCGTCACGCCCGGCAAGCGACTGCTCATCGTCCGTCGCATGGACTACGTCTACGGCGACTACTCGCTGGAGTTCGAGGTCGACGGCAAGAAGGCGGGCGTCTGCGAGTGTCCCGGCACCGACCGCATCAACCGCTGGCGCAACTGGCCGCACATTGTGCCCGCCGAGTTTGTGGTGCGCGCGGAGCCGAACGTGAAGCAAATCGCCGTCACAGCCGGTCGCGACATCAACATGTTCCGTTACTGGTTCTACCAGCCGAGGCAATAAGGTAAGCTGGACAGGCCATGTTTATAGACAGGCTATTAGACACAATCCTTAGGCCCTTCCGCGAGCTCTGGGGCTACTTCAGCCGAGTCCGGGGCATCCAGACGGGCATCGTGAGTGATGTTCACCGCGTGCGCAACGTCGGCGATTACGCGCGCAGTGAAGTCGGCCAGATCAAAAACATGGTCGTGGCGCCCGGCCAGTTGTTGCCGGGCTACGGGCAGGCGCAGCAAGCGGCGCAGATGCCCCACATGGCGCAGCAACAGGCGGAAAAGAAAAAGATGGGCTGGTCGTTTCCCTGGAGCAAAAAGACGTGTCCGCGCTGCCAAAATAAGCTGCAGAAGAGCTGGGATCAGTGTCCCTACTGCGGCCAGAATCAGAACCAGCCGGTGACTGCTGGTCCCCCTGCGGCGGGTGGGGCTCCTGGGTATGGCGCGCCGGCTCCAGGCTATGGTGGAGCGCCTCCGGGTGGTGGAGCGCCAGGGTACGGTGCGCCGGGCTATGGAGCGCCTCCAGGGGCTCCGTACGGTGCGCCGATGCCATCACCGGGTGGGGCCGCCAAGACGATCGCGATGGATGCGGCGGCGATTGATGCACCGCTGCTGGCAACCGGCGATCGGGCGGAAAACGTCGCATGGCTGGTTCCTCTCGAAGGTGCGCTGACGGGCGAGCTTTTGCAGATTCGGACCCGCGCGATCATCGGGACGGCGGATGGCTGCGAGGTCAAGCTGTTCGATGCCGCGATCTCGGGTCGTCACGCAGAGATCGTGCTGTCGCAAGGCAGTCGGTTCCGCATCAACGACCTGGGCTCGCGCAATGGCACGTACGTCAACGACAAGGCGATTGCTTCGACGGAGCTAGTCGACGGCGACAACATCCGTCTGGGCCGTACCACCTTCCGCTTCAAGACCAAGCACTAAAGGCAGATCATGCAGCGGCGATCCTTTCATCGGATGACTTCGGGTTTTTTGGCGACCAGGCTGTGGGCGTTCGCGCTTTCGACGCTCGTGGTCTTGTGTGCGCTGCTCGGGCCTGCGCCGTCGTATGCGCAGAATGCCAAGCTTCGTCTGGAGCGCTTTGGCTTCGACAAGCTTCCCGATTTGAAGGTGTACATCACCTACGTCGAGGAAGACGGCACCGTCATCGCCGGACGACAAGCGTCGGACTTCAAGCTTCAGGTGGACTCGATCGACCAGGGCGCCGGGCGCGTCATCACGTCGTTTGATCAGGCCAAAGAGCCGATCTACGTGATGGCGGTCGTACAAGTCGGTGGCGCGGTCGATGAGCGCGTGATCGCCGAGGTCAAAGGCGGTCTGCGTCGCGTCAACGATGCCGTCGGTAGCACGCCGGGCGGTCGCATGGGCATCTTGTCCTACGCCGACAAGACCAACCGCATCATCGAGTTTGGCACCAGCACCGAAGTCGACGCAGGCATTGGCAAGCTGGCGCTGGAGACGGAAGCGAGCGAGTCGCACATGCTCGACGCGGTGCGGACGGCGATCGATCTTCTGAAGCAGCAGGAAAAGGGTCGGCGCAAGCTGATCATCCTGGTGTCCGACGGCATCGACGTAAACAACGAGAAGAAAAACTTCACCGAAATCGGCAACCGCGCGCAGCTTGGCGGAATCGTCATCGACACCGTCGGCTACAACGCGTTTGATGCCTCGAAGCTGCGCAACCTGCAGGAAATGACCAAGCGCTGCTACGGCACCGATCGTGTGGCGAAGGCTCCGACGGAAATTGGTCCGAAGCTCGATGGCATCGTCGACGAAGTGCAGAGGCAGTACATCGTGCAGTTTCCGCTCACGATCGTCGGTGACGACCAAGATCACCTGTTTCAGGTGACGCACGAAGCGGGCGGCAAGCCGGTCTACAGCAACACGATTCAGGAAAAGCTGCTGTCGAAGGCTCCGGTGAGCGCGGCTCCGGCTCCGAAGGAAAAGAGCAAGTGGTGGCTGTATGCGCTGATTGCGGCGGGTGTGCTCGGAGCGATTCTGATCGCGCTGAAGCTGCGCAAAAAGCCCGTCGATGCAGCACCGGCTCCGGCTCCGCAGCCTGGCAAGTCGGATGCACCAGCGCCTCGGATGAGCAACAAGACGGTGGCTCTGGAGGCCGCTGGCGACATCACGATGGGCTGGGTGATGGGCCTGACGGGCAAGTACAAGGATGTGACGTTCAAGCTCAAGGATCGCTCGGTGATTGGCACGGCGCCCGACTGCGACATTGTGATCGAGGACGGCTTTATGTCGCACCGTCACTGCGAGATCCGCAAAGTCGATGGCGGTTTCAAGCTGGTGGACCTGGGCGCAACCAACGGCGTGGTCGTCAACGACAAGCGAGTGAAGGAACACTTCCTCGTCGACAACGACAACTTCCGGCTGGGTCGCACCGAGTTCAAGTTCAAGTCGATCTTCGGCTAGCGACGGGGAGCGATCGCGATGGCATCGATTGCTGCATATCTGCTGATGACCCTGTCCGGCCTGGCCGGTGGCGCGACGATGTTTCTGTCGCTGCAAGGCGCGGGCGTGCGTCCGTGTCCCAAGTGCAAAAAAGAGATGATGCCCGACTGGACGCAGTGCCTGTTTTGCAAAGCAGTGCCCGAGTTCGAGGAAGGCAAGCCCGCGCTGCTACACTTTCTGAACGGGCCGCTCGCGGAGCAGGTCGCGACGCTCGATAAGCAAGTGGTGACGATCGGCAGCGTGCCGGGCAACGATATCGTGATTGCTGATCCAAGCGTGTCTCGGAAGCACATCGGAATCCGCAGGGTCGACGGTGGCTACGAGGTCGCAGATTTTGGTTCGACCAATGGTGTGTTCGTCAACGGAGACCGCGTGCCGAAGAAGAAGCTGGCAATTGGCGACGTGCTCCGTGTGGGCAACATCGAGATGATTTTCCGTCTGTAAACCGACTTTGGCTTTAGAGAAGAAGCGAAGATGGCAGCGAAGCTCCTATATCGAGATGCTCAAGGCCGAGACGCCGCAGTGAACCTTCCCGAGACCGGCTCGTTTTTGGGCCGGGCGGTCGATTGCATCATCCGCACCGACGACGCAATGGTGTCGCGGAAGAACTGCAAGATCAGCTTCATCAACAGTCGCTGGTACGTCGAAGACCTGGGTTCGGCCAACGGAACCTTTATCAACGAGCGACGCATCAGCCGCGACGAGCTAAACCATGGCGACGTGATCCGCTGTGGCTCGCTGCAGGTTCGGTTCGTCGATTCACCCGAGCAGCAGGTTCGGCAGACGATTCCTCAGTCGAGCGGTCCGAATCCGCCGCCGCCTCCGCAGCAGCCGCAGCAGCCGGCACAGCAGCCGGCGCAGCAGCCGCAGCCGCCGGTGACGGGTCCGTCGAGTCCTGCCGCGAATCCGTCGACACCAGCGGTGCCTCCGCCGATTCCGGGCAGTGCGACGCCCGCCGCGCAGAGCAGCAAGCCTGATGGCTCGTCGTCGTCGGATGCTGAAAAGCCTGCCGATGCCAAAGCCGCAGAGCCAGCCAAAGCCGGGTCGGACGATGCGGTGAAGAAGGTTCAGGACGAGGTCAACAAGCTGACCTCTGAGCTGGATGCGGCCAAGAAAGCGTCCGACGAGCTAAAGACCGAGCGCGACCAAGCCGTCACCAAGATTGAGTCGATGGAAGGCGAGGTCAAGAAGCTGCGGCAAGAAGCGGCTGCGGCCAAGTCCACCGCCGAGAAGCTGTCGCGGCAGATGCAGCAGA
Organism: uncultured Myxococcales bacterium; assembly: GCA_937868485.1. Taxonomy (GTDB): domain Bacteria; phylum Myxococcota_A; class Polyangia; order Palsa-1104; family JAEUJZ01; genus JAEUKA01. Next base: position 10,138 of record CALMML010000381.1, read on the forward strand.
CGGAAAAAGAGCTGCGCGAAGAGAGCCGCAACAACGAGGAGCTGCGTCAGGATCTGAAGCAGCTCAAAGAGCAGTTTGAAAAGGCGAGGACGCAGGCCGACGAGCTAAAGACGCAAGTCGAAGCCAAAGAGCGCGAGCTGGCGGCAGCCAAAGAAGACGTTCGTCGCAGCAAGCAAGCCGCCGACAACCTGACGCAGAAGCTTCAGGAAATGGTGCGCTCTCGCGACGAGCAGATGCGGGCGATCAACTCGCAGATCGGCGACGTCGACAAGCTGCGCGACATCCTCAAAGAGCGTGAGCGGCTCATCGAGGAGCAGCGCGTCGGTCTGGTGAATCAGGAATCGCAGCTCAAAGACATTCGCAAGCGCAGCGAGGAGCTGGAGCGCGATCTGTCGGTGATTCGTGGCGAGCGTGACAACCTGCGGGATCGGCAAAATCGCGCGCAGGTTCAGGTCGAGGAGCTTCGCTCGGAGCTGGATCGCCTGCACAACATGCTGTCCAACCAGGTCGAAGGCGGCGAGCAGCTGGCGGCTCTGACGCGCGACATGGCGGCGCTGCGGGACAACCTGAGCGATGCCAATGCCGAGATCTCGAAGCTGCACGACGAGCTGGCCAAGACGACCGTCGATCTTCAGGCGGTGTCCAAGCAGCGCGATCAGCTCGCGGAGGAGCGTCGCGGCGGCCAAGCGAAGGTTCAGGCCGCGATCGAGCAAGCCGTTCAGCAAGCTGTGACGGAGCTGCGCGCCAAGGCTGACAAAGAGAAGCAAGAGATCGTCGCTCAGCACAATGCAAAGGCGCAGGAAGTCGCGGATCTGAAGAACCAGCTTCAGGCAGTGACTCCGTCGGATGCTGTGCTGCAAGAGCTGTCGTCGACGCGCGGCGAGCGGGATCAGTATCGGTCGCGGGTCGCAGAGCTGGAAGCGATGGTTCGCGAGCTTCAGAAAGCGGCAGCGACGGCGCCTCCTCCGGCAGCGGCGGGAAATCCCGAGGCTGAGCGGATGCTGGCCGAGATGAAGGGTGTGGCGACGACCGCGTATGACGGCATCAACGACGCACTGTCGGAGCTTCGACTGTCGATCGTGATGGCGCAAGAGACGTGGAACAAGATGGAGCGCACCTACACCGACCGCGACGCCGCCCGCAAGCTGCGCGACGCGATCGACGAGACGATGACGCGCGCCGACGAAGCAAAAGGCCACGTTCGCAGCCTGCGCAGCTTGATTGAGTAGCGAGCCCAGCTCCCATCGCATTCCTTTTCCACAGGTGAAATCATGACCCAAGAGCAAGCTGCTGTATCTCCGACGGACGGCGAAGAGCTAAATCGCAGCGAAAAAGAGATCCTGGATCTGATTCGCGCGCGCTATTCGCTGATGTACATCGTGTCGTCGGAAGAGCAGCGTGTCGAAGAGTCGCTTCTGAAGCTGGCCCGACGGCGAGACATGAAGCTCGGATCGTGGTCGATTACGCGCGGCTTTGTGCAAAAGTTTGGAACGCTCAAGGGTGGCGACGCCAAAGATCCGATCAAGGCGCTCGACTACATTGCGGCGGCAGAAGGTCGCTGTCTGTTTGTGCTGCGCGACTTTCATGCGTTCGTCAACGATCCGACGGTGGTTCGCAAGCTGCGCGACCTGGCGCACGATCTGCGCAAGACGCAGAAGAACATCTTCATCCTGTCGGCGGTGACCAAGATTCCGCCGGAGCTGGAAAAAGATCTGTGCATCGTCGACTGGGATCTGCCAAATCGTCCCGAGCTGACCAAGGTTGTCGAGGGACTTTTGCATCAGCTTCCGCAAGGCTGCGAGCCGGGTCTGGCCAAAGAGCCCGAAGGTCGCGAGCAGATTGTCGATGCGGCGCTCGGACTGACGCTGACGGAAGCGGAAAACGTGATCGCAAAGTCGATCGTCCGTCACAAGACGTTCCACTTGCCGACGATCTTGGCGGAAAAAAAGCACATCATCCGCAAGAGCGGCATCCTCGAATACTACGAGGCGGAAGAAAACCTCGACGGAATCGGTGGTCTGGAAATCCTCAAGCAGTGGCTGGTCAAGCGTCGTCACGCCTTTACGTCGGATGCGCGCGACTTCGGGCTGCCGCTGCCGAAGGGAATCCTGCTGCTGGGTCTGCCGGGCTGCGGTAAGTCGCTGACCGCGAAAGCCGTCGGTGCGGCGTGGCAGATGCCGCTGTTGCGACTCGATGTCGGCAAGATCTTCGGTGGTCTCGTCGGTGCGTCGGAAGAAAACATGCGCAAAGCGCTCAAGACGGCGGAAGCGGTTGCGCCGTCGATCCTGTGGCTCGATGAGATCGAAAAAGGTCTGTCGGGCACGGGATCATCGAATATGTCCGACGGTGGCACGACGTCGCGTGTGTTCGGTACGTTCGTGACGTGGATGCAGGAAAAGACCTCGCCAGTGTTCGTCATTGCGACGGCAAACGACGTGCGCAGCCTGCCGCCCGAGCTTTTGCGCAAAGGTCGCTTTGATGAGATCTTCTTCGTCGATCTCCCGTCGCAGGAAGAGCGCGGCGAGATCATGAAGATCCATCTTAAGAAGAAGGGTCGCAACGCGTCGCATCTCGATATGCACAAGATCATCGACTCGATGGCCGACTTTTCAGGCAGCGAGGTCGAGCAGGTGGTCGTCTCGGCGCTGTACGAAGCCTTCGACGCAGATCCGCACAATCGCGAGCTGACGACGGACCAGCTGTTGCACTCGGCGCGTGAGATCGTTCCGCTCGCGGTGACGATGGCCGAAAAGATTGCCGATATGCGTGAGTGGGCTCGGACGCGCGCGCGTACTGCGTCGCTGCCGCAGGCTCAGTCGCAGCCGCGACGAACCAAAGATCGCTTTGCTGTCCCGACGGAACCCGGTGGTCGGATTGAGCTGTAGTTCGAGAGGAAGCCGATGAGTCACTTTACGACGGTCGCGACGAAGATTAACAACATCCAGTGCCTGCTCAAGGCGCTCGACAAGCTCAAGCTCAAGTACACGCACGCCGAGCAAGGGGTCGAAGTCCGAGGCTGGCGCGGTCAAAAGAGCACGGCTGAAGTGTCGATCAACATGGGTCGCTACGACATCGGCGTCGTCAAGAACGAAGACGGCACCTATGGTCTGCAAGCCGACTGGTGGGGAATCGAAACCACCGTCGGAAAGACCGAGCAAGAAGTCGTCGACGAGATCAACCGCGAGTATGCGTATCAGACCGTGGTCGTCGCGTGCGAAGAGCAGGGCTACCGAATCGAAGAGCAGAATGTCTCCGAGGACGGTACGATCAAGCTTTCGGTATCAAAGTGGGGCTAGGCCCAGGCCAGTTCGTGCCACAAGGAGTTCACCATGGCGCAGCGTAAAGAGCTTGAAATCACCATTTCTCCGTCGGGAGAGGTGTCGGTCCAGGTCAAGTGCATTCCCGGTCAGTCGTGCGTCGAGGAAACCAAGTTTCTCGAGGAAGCGCTCGGCAACCAAGTGACCGATCGTCAGCTTACGTCGGACTACTACCAGCAGGGCAACACCAGCAGCGGAGACGTCTACAACCGAGGCTAAGGCGCTCGGCGGATCGCTCGCTCTCGCTACATTCTCGTCGCTGGCTTCGCTCCCTTTTGTCCGACTTCACATCATCTGTCATCGCGCGGCTTGCGTCTTCGTCACGGCTCGTCGGCGATCGATCATCGCTTTGACGGCTTGAAACAGCTCCTCGGTCGTCGCCAGCGCTTCTTGCCGACTACGCGGCGCGGTCTGAAGGGCTGCACCGATGTGACGCAGCGCTTGCTGGGCTCGGCCTCGTCGCAGCGCAAACATCGCCCACGAAAGGTGCTGCGCGCAGCCGGTCAGACGCACTTCGTTGGGCAGTGAAAACGGCGCGGGAATCGGAATCCCTCGTCGCTGATACGCTTCTTTCACCACATCCAGCTTGAGCCGCGACTGGGTGTCGGAAAACTGCACGCAGGTGCTGGTGAAGTGCTGACGAAACGACAACAGCACGTCGGGAAGGTTGGCCAGCCGTCCCTGTTCCGCCAAGCGCAGAAACAGATCGAGATCTTCCACCTTGTTGTACTGAGTCCGATATCCCCCGATCGCGAGCACCGCTTGTCGACGCATCATCGCCGCCGGATGAACCAGCGCCCAGCCGTAGCCCGACAGAAGCTGCGCGTCGATGTCTTCGTGAGACAGCGCTTGCGTCGGTTCTTTGATGGGATCGCCGAGCGGATCGATGACCAAGATCGCCGAGCCGACAGCGACGCACGCGGGATGCTGTGCCAGATAGGCCGCTTGCTTGTGGAGTCGGTCCGGCCACGCGATGTCGTCGGCATCCATCCGCGCCACCAGATCCGCCCGCGCCAGGGCCAGCGCTTCATTGAGCGCTCCGACGATGCCAGTGTTGGGACGGCGAACCAGACGAATGCGCGCATCTTGCCGGGCCAGCTCGGTCAGCAGCTCACCTGAACCATCCGTCGAGCCGTCGTCGATCACAATCAGCTCAAAGTCGCGTAGCGTCTGCGAAAGGATGCTGCGCACCGCCTGTTCGACATAGTCCGCCGCGTTGTAGACGGGCAGCAGCACCGAAACAAGCGGCGGCTTTGGCTTACTCTCGACGGAGCTGTGACGGTTCTGGCTAGTGTCCAATGGCTGACTCCCTCGACGAGGCTTTCGCAAACACGCGCTTGGACAGCTTGACCCCGCGCTGAAACAGCATCCGCGCCGTCTCATACAGCCGAGGATGCCGTCGCAGCTCGTGCTCTAGCTTCAGAAGCTCTGACAGCACTTGCACCATGTTCGGCGACAGCGTCGCCGTCGACTGATCCGCGAACAAGCTCTTCGCAAGCAGCAGCGCCGGCCACAGCTCTTTCGGCGTCGCTGTCTGATACGGTCGCAGTCGATCCGTCAGGCGCTGCGCGACGCTGGACGCATCTTTTCGTTCACGCAGCGCTGGCCAGCCAATCGTCAGCACCGACGGAATGACCAGCAGCTGTTCGTTGCCCAGCACCAGCTTCGTGAGCAGGGTCTGTTCATCGTCGCGGCTGACATCATCCAGCAGAAACCGCAGCGCATCCCGTCGAATCAGCAGATCGGGACCGCCAAAACAGGGACGGAACAGCCCCGCAGCGACGCAGGCTCCGACTGGAACCATGCGCGCGGTCTTCTGCGCTGCTTCAGCTGGCCCTTCTTGTTCGTCGTGAAGCCAGGTAAATGCCGTCGCTGCGCTGTGGGAAGCTGCGGTGCGCATCGTCGCCACGGACTCTTCGCCTGCGAGCGTGGTGCTGACCAAGAGCAGATATTCACCCGTCGCTGACTCCGCTGCCCAGCGCATTGCCGTCGCTTGGGTCAGGGTCGGCTGCGCCAGCACCCGCCAGCTTGTCGACGCTTCACCGAGTGTGGACTGAAGCAGCGTTCGTGCCTGTGTCTCGTCGAGCCCACGCACCGCCAGCAGGCAATCGGACGGCTGCTCGGTCTGCACCGCAATCGACGCAAGCTGACGACGCAGCGACGCTTGTGGATCGTCCATCAGCGCCAGCAGACACAGGCTCAGCTTCGGACGCTGGCTTGGTGGTGTTTTTCGTCGCAGACATGGCTGTGATCGATGCCAGGAAAGCCACGCTTGCTCGTTTTGGTGTACGTCGATGCGCGGACGACAGCGACGGATTCCCTCGGCGAGCGTCTGCTTCAGTCGCTGGGCCAGCGCATCCGGCTGGGGCGCAAACAGCACTGCATCGTGATCTTCGTCGGCAATCAGATCGGGAATTCCTCCGATCCGCGTCGCTACAAACGGGATTCCCGAGTGAAGACACTCCAGCACTGTATACGGCGAGTTGTCCGCCAGCGACGCCATCAGCGCCACTCGTCCCGGCTCACGCAGATAGGTGAGCGCTTCGACGTAGCTCTTATCGGTCAGGCACTGATGCGCGCAGTTCCACTTGGTGCTGCGACGGAAAATGTATTCACTGCTGGCCATTCCATCGACGCTGCTGTCTTTGCCAAGGAACGTCAGCGTGAGGCCGCGCTGCACTTCGACGGGAAGCTGATCGATCGCGTCGCAGACCAGCACCAGCCCTTTGCGCGGCTCCAGTCGTCCGAAAAACACCACTTCGCGAACCGGCTCGATCCCATCGATGTATGGACTCAGTCCAAATGGCAGCGGTGGCAACAGGTTCTGCTGAACGTACGCTTGCGACGGAAGCTCCCAGCCTTCGGACAACAGCCAGCGCAGCATGTACTGACTTGGACTGACTACAACATCACACAGCTTGACCGACTGACGTTCCAGAAAATCCATCTCGATTTCCCACAGCGCCGACAGCGACTCGTGGTTTTGCAGCTTGTGCCACAGCATCGGGCTGTGCGTCGTCACACACAGCGTCGTCTGAGCAAAGGCCAGACCGGCTTGCTTGGCCAGACACGAGTAATAGCCGCGTCCGTGCCACTCGTGAAAGTGGATCACATCGAAGTGCTGGCGACGGAGCCAGTCAAACACTTCATACGAGCGAAACAGATGATCTCCGTCGACATAAGGCTGTGTGATCGTCGGAAGCGGAACCAGCTTGATGCCGCGCGATCCGTAGTCCGATATCCAGTGCGTAAAGCTGTGTCGTTCGCTGTAGGCACCGGCGGAAAATAGGATGGTGACGTCGAAGCCCGCGCGCCCGAGCGTCTCGGCCAGCGCCGTGTTGGCGGTTCCAATTCCGCCATTTTGAATCGGTCCGACGAGGTCATCGGTGACGATGCAGACGCGGGTTGCGCTCGATTGCGCTTCGTTCGTCAGTGGCAGCGGAGCAAAGGTGGGTTCCGACGGTGTGTCACTCGCCATGTGCTGCGCAGGTAACACACAACGCGCGAGCGACTCAAGGGTCTGCGTCGGATGCAGCGCGCGCTTGTCTCGTCGTCAGCGCGATAACTTTTCGTCGGAAGAAACGTCGGGCGCAGCCTGTCCGCGAGAGCACGCTCCCGGACGCTGATACGGAACGCCGCGCAGCCGTGAGAACGCTTGGTTCGCTCGCCACGCCAGGTAGTTTTTCTGAAACGGTACCGCGTGTTCGGGATCCAGATACGGATTGCGGATGTCCGATAGTGCGACGACGGCAAGCACTTGCTCACAGACACTGACCGGACAGCCTTGCAGACGGATGTGCGTCGCGCCGTCGTTCCACAGCATGTTCATCGACACCGACGCCATCTTGGCGAAGATGTCGTCGTGGCTGGCCTTGTACGGATCGCGCTTTCGTCCGTCTTGGTACACGTTTTTGATCTGCACCAGCTCGCCGTGTAACGGACCTTCCCACTCGGCGCAGTCACCGATGAAGATGACTTTTTCGCCGGGCAGCGCCGGAATCGGGCCTTGGTAGGCGCCGAACACGACGTGAAGCCGAGGCATTTTTTTGTCGCACAGCTCGTCGTACAGGCGCAGCACCTCGATGGCTTCTTGCATCGCGCCAGGACAGCCGCCCCAGCAGTAGTCGCTGTGCTCGGGCTCCGGCGGAGGGCCGGCGTACGCGGTGATTCGGCTGCCTTCAAAGTACTTTTCGATGCGGATGAGACCGACTTGAAAGCCGCTCGCGCGTCGCTTGGCCTCATCGAGCGTCACATCGCCGATGATGCGAATGTTGGCCAGATCCGTGGTGCCAAAGCCGCGATCTTCCGCCATCCGCAGGTGATCGACGCTGCGCGGGCTCAGGGACACAATGTTGCAGCACACCGCGTCGAGCGCGAGCTGACTGTCCGACATGATCAGCATCCCGAGCGGAAACGGCTTCGGCGTCAGCATCCGACCTTCGCCACCGATGATCGCGTCGATGGCACAGAACGACGGCTGCACGATGTACTGCAGGTCCGCGATCTTGTCGTTTAGCCGATGGTCGTGGTCAATCAGTCGATGGCGGTCGTCCTGAATGCCGATGTAGTTTTTCAAGCAGAACGTCACCGTCGTCCACGGGTGCGCTTTGAACTTCGGCAGGTTGATAAAAAAGTCAGCTTTGGCGATGGGCTCAGGCGTAAAGACGTAGTCGCGAAGTCGTCCTTCGTGGCTGTAGCGGATCTCGACTTGGGGAACCTCGTCGAACAGGTAGCGCTTTACGCCGGTTCGTTCGATCATGTCGTCGAAGCCGGACTCGGAAAACGCGGCGCGTGAAGGAATCGTGATGCCGCAGCGCTCACCGACGGCGATTTCGGACACGCTGTCGTCGGAAATTTCCTGTAGCGCGCGAATCAGACCTTCGGCGACTTCGGGACGGGTGTGCGCGTGGGGAAACAGTGGGCCCGCAGCGACGAGGTTCGGCTTGATCAGCGTGCGACCCGTGGGACGAAGCCCAAGCGTCGCCAGTCCTTCGCGGAACAGCTGCTGAATGCGGTCGATGTCGTAGTCGGGGCAGTGACGGATGATAACGGTCGGCTGCTTGGGTATCCGCATGGCCGGATCATTGCCAGAAAGCCTGCGCGCAGCAAATTCACAGCCAGTGATGGCGCTGAATGTCGCTGTGATCCGCTAGGTTCACGTCGCTGGCGAGCGGCAAGATCATCGGTACATCGTCCGCCGGGCTCCGCTGTCCACCAGGCAGGAGCGTACTTTGTGCGCCGCTTTCCCACAGCTCGACGGTCGGGAGCCCGTGCTGATGCGCCACCGACTGTGCTGCCGCGATGACTTCGGTCACGTCTTGTCCAGGCTCGGGCGACGACAAAAGAAGCACGCGGAGCCGATTGGCGTCTTGGGGCAGATCCAGCTGCCACAGGATCACCGCGTTGCCACTTCGTGCGCCCACCACGTCGGGATACGAGCGTCCAAGCTGCTGCGCATAGAAGCGTCCGCGACTGATGTGCCAGTCTAGCTGTTCTTCCGTCGGTGGAATGTGTAGTGGGCTGTGCTGTTGGGGGGGCAAGTTGGCGATCGTCTGCGCCATGTCTGACGCATGGATGAGCTGGGCGCGATGTGGCATGGGCTGCGCAAGATATCGTCGAACCTGCAGCGGGCGCGTTACATAGCCGAGCTTGGCGTACAGCGTCGGACCGATCTCGCTCATCAGGTAAACGAGCGCTGCGCCTTCGTCGAAAAACTGACGATGCAGACGACGCAGCAGCTCCGCCGCGTAGCCATGACCGCGCTGGGCTTCGTCGACGAACACGCTGGCAATGCCATAGCCAAAGCCTCGATCCGAGCGTCCTGGAACAGCAACGGGAACACGATAGCTCTCGCAGCTTGCCAAGATGGTGTCATCGTCGCCAAGTAGCGCATAGACGGTGAGCCCGCGTGAAAACGGTCGGGTCTTCAAAACGCGCTCTCGGCGAAGGTATTCGGCGACGGAGAGATCCTTGGCCCAAGCCTGCGCGGTGCGACGGTCGATGCGCTCTAGCTCGGCGGGAACCACGCACTCGCCACTGGAAATGGGCAAATTTCGGCACGGATGTTGAACAAGCCGCATGCCGGTGACATCTACCATGCAGAAAAAGTGCCGGGTATTGCGTGGAGAAATCCAAGCACTATCATAGGCCGCATTGATCCAAAGGTTTGTGCCGACGATAGGGCAGGGTGCCCGACCAGTGCGCAATGGTTTGTCGTCGGTTCGCTAGGTTTTTTGTGAAGGAGCGATTCGATGTCCAAGCCCAAGGGGGGAACCCCAGATCAGAGCGGCCCGGTCGAGATTCCTGATGTGATCTCGATTTTGCCGCTGCGTAACTCTGTGCTCTTCCCGGGTTCGATCATTCCGATCGATGTGGGTCGGCGAAAGAGCGTGAAGCTCATCGAAGAAGCCATCGCGAAGGAAAAGCCGGTCATCGGCATCCTGACGCAGCGCGATGCGCGAACCGAAGATCCCGGCGAAGGCGACATGTATTCCGTCGGGACTGCGGCGCGGATCCTGAAGGTCATCAAGCTCGCGAAGGACAACTTTTCGGTGATCCTTCAGGGTGTCGTTCGCTTCCGTGTGACGGGCTACGAAGGCGCTGAGCCGTTTTTGAACGGTCATGTGACGGCGATTCCCGATCCGACGGTGGCCGACGTCGAGCTGGATGCGCTGGTGATGAACCTCAAGGACATCGCCAAGCGGGTGATCAAGCTGATGCCCGAGTTGCCGAAGGAAGCTTCGTCGCTGGTTGAAAGCGTGACTGAGGCTGGACAGCTTGCGGACTTGATTACCTCGCAGCTCGATATTCCCGTCGAGGAAAAGCAAGATCTGCTCGAGACGTTCGATCTGAAGCAGCGGATGCGCAAGGTGCTGCAGTTTTTGACGCGGCAGCTTGAAGTGCTGAAGGTGCGTGAAAAGATCAACACGCAGGTCCAAGAGGAAATGGGCCGCAACCAGCGCGAATACGTGCTGCGTCAGCAGCTCAAAGCCATCAAAGAAGAGCTGGGCGAGCTGGACGAGGGCGGTGGCGACTCCGAGGAGTTTAAGACCAAGATCCTCGAAGCGAAGATGCCGCCGGAAGTCGAAAAGGTGGCGCTCAAGCAGTTCGATCGGCTCAAGCAGATGCAGCAGTCGTCGGCGGAATACACCGTGACGCGGACGTATCTCGACTGGCTGGTGGATATGCCGTGGTCGGTGTCGACGGAAGACAAGATCGACATTCAGGAAGCGCGCGGAATCCTTAACGAGGATCACTACGACCTCGAGAAGGTGAAAAAGCGCATCCTCGAGTATTTGGCGGTGCGCAAGCTCAAGAACGACAAAAAGGGTCCGATTCTGTGCCTCGTGGGACCGCCCGGCGTCGGCAAGACCTCGCTTGGCAAGTCGATTGCAAAGGCGGTCGGTCGCAAGTTCGTTCGGGTCAGCTTGGGCGGCGTGCGTGACGAGGCTGAGATTCGTGGGCACCGTCGGACGTACGTGGGATCGCTGCCGGGCCGAATCATTCAGGGACTCAAGCGCGCGGGAACCAACAACCCGGTGTTTGTGCTCGACGAGCTGGACAAGCTGGGGCACGACTTCCGTGGCGATCCGTCGAGCGCTCTTCTGGAAGTGCTGGATCCCGAACAGAACAACACGTTCAGTGATCACTATCTGGAAGTGCCGTTCGATCTGTCGAAGGTGATGTTCATCGCGACGGCGAACGTGCTGGATCCGATTCCGGCGGCGCTGCGTGATCGTCTGGAAGTGCTGGAAATTCCTGGCTATACGCGCAGTGAAAAGCTGCAAATTGCCAAAAACTTCCTGATTCCGAAGCAGGTCGACGAGCACGGTCTGACGAAAGAAAACATCGGATTTGATGACGCAGCGGTGAGCGAAGTCATCGACAGCTACACGCGAGAAGCGGGCGTCCGTACACTTGAGCGCGAGCTGGGAAGCGTCTGCCGAGGCGTCGCGGTCAAGGTGGCGGAAGGCGAAGTCACCGACAAGACGACCATCGCTGCGGACAAGATTGCCGACTATCTGGGACCGCAGAAGTACCTGTCCGAAGTGGCTGAGCGAACCAGCATTCCGGGCGTGGCAACGGGACTTGCATGGACGCCGGTGGGCGGAGACATCCTGTTTATCGAAGCGACGCGGATGCCGGGCAAGAGCAGCTTGACGCTGACGGGGCAGCTCGGCGACGTGATGAAAGAATCGGCGCAGACGGCCACGTCGTATGTGCGAAGCCGCGCCAAGCTGTATGGCATTGATGAGCACTTCCTCGACAAGGCGGATCTCCACGTTCACGTTCCGGCGGGTGCGATGCCCAAGGACGGTCCGAGCGCGGGCATCACGATGTTCGTTGCGCTGACCTCGATGCTGACGGGAATTCCGGTTCGGAACGATGTCGCGATGACCGGTGAGATCACGCTGCGAGGAAACGTTCTTCCCGTCGGTGGCATCAAGGAAAAGCTGCTGGCTGCGCACCGTGCGGGCATTCGTCGTGCGGTTCTTCCCGAGCGCAATCGCAAGGACATCCTGGATGTGCCCGACGAAGTGAAGAACGACATGGAGATCTTCTACGCCACCAAGATGGACGACGTGCTGCCGCTGGTCCTGACCGGACCGCTGCCGATTGTGACGCCGCCCGCTCCGCCGGTTCCTCCGGCGGAAAATCATCCGTCGACGAACTAGCTCCGCTCCCATTCTTTGCTTACGCTGCTACGCCGCCTGATGCTGATCGGGCGAGCGGGGCCTACTGTCACGCAGAAGCTGAAGGGCTTCGTCGAGAAGCTTGCGTGGCAGCGCCGCTTGCTTGCGCGGCGTGTGGGTCGATTCCAGCTTCCATGCGGCAGTCGGAAGCATCCGTGGCGCAGGCTGTCCCGTCAGAATCACCGTCGACAATAGCCCAGCCTGACGCAGCATCCGCGACGAGACTTGTTGCAGGCTCTCGGTGGCTTGCCAAGACTCCGGGGAAGGCAGCAGCGGCCTGGCTGCTCCGTCGAGCGCACTGCGTGACCAGGCATTGGTTTGTTCAACCAGCTGTGTAAAGGTCTCGTCGCTGGGCGCGCTCGCGAGCATCAGCGGCTTGTCTCCGCACAGCGCCGAAACCAGACGCTGTTCCCACATCGACGCAGCGCAGCCAGCCAGTCGGACTTGAGCTCCCCGACGGCAGGCTTCACGAACCAGCAAGTCCACCGTCGCGTCGAGCAGTAGGTATGCGACGCGCTGACCCGTGACTGCGCTCTGCCAGCGCTCGCTCGACAGCATCGTGTTCGGTAGCTCTGCGAGCACCATGCGCAGCTCGTGGCTCAGCCTGGCCATATCGGCCTTTTCGCTGCCGCTCAGCGCCGCTTTCCATCGCGCCACATAGCGCGTGCCTGCTCCCAGTCGACTGATCTTGGGCCACGCTTGACCTCGTTCCGTGACGGACAAGGCCAGGCGCAAGAGCTTGGACAGCGCGGTCAGCTCGCGGCTTTCGGCAAGCGCTGGCTCCGACGCTGGGTCCGCCAGGATTGGGAGTACATCGATGAGCTCGACCATCACGCCGCTGGCGCTGCGATACGCCAGCTCGGTGCCGGGAAGCAGCATGCGAGCCTGCGTCGATAAGCCTTGCGCTTTGATGCGCTGAAGCAGGGCGTTGTGCTGCATGCCGGAGCTGCTTTCGCTCGCGGAATCAGCGATGAAAAGGGCACGGGAGGCTGGCACAAATGCGATCGAGTTCATGGAAAAGACCCTATGTTTGGGGTCTGACAGCGGTCGCGAATCGATCTGCACATTCCGTGATTCAGCGACGTGACAAGGGCCTTTGGGTGTGTCAAAAACGCAGCCCACAATGAGCGCGGAACTTCCCAACATGAGCGCAGAGCCAGGCAAGACCGGATCGCTTTCAGCGCAGCTTCATGCAGCGACGGTGCGAGAGCTCTTGCGCTCGTGGCATCACTTCAATGCGACGCTGTTTCGACGGGCGCTGAACCCTCCGCAGCTGGGATTGTCACCGTCGGGATCGAAGCTGGGAATGTGGCTTCCTGCGACGCGAGCGCTGCTCTTGTCGGAATCGCTGGTGATGACCAAGCCGTGGGGCGTTGTGCTGGAAGTGCTCAAGCACGAGATGGCGCATCAGTACGTTCACGAAATTCTTGGGCGCAGCGACGAAAGTGCGCATGGTCCGGCGTTTCAGGCTGTCTGTGCGCGGATGGGCATCGATGCCAGTGCGGCGGGGCTACCAAGCTCGACGGATAGTGAGGAAGAGCCCGTCGATGGAGATCGCGCCCGGCAGCTGCGGAAGATTGCTCGGCTGCTGTCGCTGGCGGAAAGTCAGAACATCCACGAAGCAGAGAGCGCCATGCAGGAGGCGCAGCGACTGCTTTTGAAGTACAACCTGGAAGTTCCGACGACGGATGGTCGGCGCTATTCGTTTCGGCACCTGGGGCAGCCTCGGGGTCGCGTCGATGAGCACTTGCGGCTGGTGGCGGTGGTGCTCGGTCGCTTCTTCTTCGTCGAGACGATCTGGGTATCGAGCTTCGAGCCGCTGACGGGGCGTCAAGGCAGCGTGCTGGAAGTCGTCGGTCGCAGCGAAAACCTGGAGATGTCCGCCTACGTGTACGACTTCTTGCTTCACTCGGCGGAGCGGCTGTGGCTGGAACACAAGCGTCAGCATCGTCTGACGAGCAATCGAGAGCGACGGACGTTCCTTTCGGGGGTGATGCTGGGCTTTGCGGACAAGCTGGCGCAGCAGCAAAAAGGGCAGGCGCAGCAAGGTCTGGTGTGGGTGGCCGACGCAGAGCTGAGCAAGTATCTGCGCAATCGGCACCCGAACATACGACGTGTGTATAGCCAAGGTCAGCCTCGGAGCGAGACGCGTGCAGCGGGCAAGCAAGCGGGCGAAAAGCTGGTGCTACACAGGCCGATTGCGGGTCGACCTGCAACAGCGGGCGCGCCGAAGCTGCTAGGTCCGCGCAGACCCTAGAATCTGTAGTTGTCGACGCTGTGGAAGCTGTATTTTCTCTTCGTTCTCACGTCGCGTGGCATAATCAAAGCGCAGCACTGTGCCCAGCTTGCTGACGACGGCTTCGTGATGAGCAAAGAACCTGTTTCACCTGAAAACTTGGCCAACCTGCGGCGAACGCTGCCGGGATTGGGCGTTGGCGACGGTCAGCCGGTTCCGCTTCAGGAAGTCTCGGCGGCGGACGTTCAAAGTGTGCTGGATCTGGCGAACCAAGCGGGTCCGTCGGGGCCGGTTCGTGCGCCGTCGATTCCTCCGGTGATCGAACCGAGCGTTCGTGCGTCGAATCCTGCGCTGGCGGCGATGCGGTCGGCGAGCAATCCCGCGATTCCGATGCTTCGGCAAACGGGAAATCCTGGAATGTCGATGCTTCGGCAAACGGGAAATCCGGCGATGCCGCTGGGGCGTCAGACGAGCAATCCGTCGATGCCGATGCTGCGGGGCGCGAGCAATCCTGCGATGCCGATGCTGCGGACGACGGGAACATCGGATCCGTCACTGGGTCGATCCGCGTCGGAGCTGAGCATTCCATCGCAGCCAGCGCAGCCGAATCGGTTGCCGCTGCTGATTGTTGGCATTGGGGCGCTCGGGATCGCGATCGGCGTGGTGGCGTGGCTGTATCCAAGCCAGCCGATGGAAACCAAGAAGCCTCGGTCGGCGACCAAGACGGCGACTCGATCGGTGGTTCGCGACGAAGGTCCGCAAGTGGCGGTGCCGGTTCATACGGTGGCCGGTGAAAGTCCTGTCGGTGCAAACAAAGCGGCGACGGAAAAAGCGACTGTGGCAGAGCCTTCGGTTCGTCCGGTGGTCAAGAAGCCGGCAGAGCCAGCGGTGGCCACGAACTCGAAGCCAGCGACGACACCGAGTCCCGAAAAGCAGGTGGCAAAGAAGGTGGATCCGAAGCCAGCGAAGGTGGCGGCACTCGACTATTCGCCGGTGGCTTCGCTGACCCCACAGATTTTGCGACAGCACATGACCGTCGCTGAGCCCAAGTGGCAAGGCTGTCCCAAAGATGGTAGCGGCAAGAACTTGAGCATTGGAATTGTCGTCGCTCCGTCGGGATCGGTTGTGAAAGCGGATGTCATGGGTCCGTCGGCCAGCACCGAAACGGCTCGCTGTGTGACGGACAAGATTCGCAACATGCGCTTTCCGGCCTACGCGGAAGGCGGGCCAAAGACGTTCTTCTGGAGCTACCTGGTTCCGTAGCTGCGCGTCAGAGTCTGCGGTTTGCTCTCGCGCGGGGACGTGGGACTTGGCGTGTCGGACCGGATGAATAACGGGCTGTTTTAGGCGCTCTGCGTGCCGTGATACGATGAAAAACGGCGCCAATGGATCGTGCTAGCTCCGTCGGTACGATGGGAAGTTAAGCGCGTGAGGTTCGCCAAGAAATACCAGTGCCCGTCGTGAATCCGCAGCCGAGCCCGGCCAAGTATTGCGCATCGTGCCGAGGGATTTTTCCCGTAGAGGCCACGGTGTGCGAGCGCGACGGCTCGCCGCTGGAACAGGTCGAGCAAGTGCTGGCCGGACGATATGTCCTCAAGAGCGTGATCGGCTCGGGCAACATGGGCACGGTGTACCGAGCGACGCAGCTGCCGATGGGACGCGACGTCGCGGTGAAGCTGATGCACAGCGATCTGGTTCGCAATCCAGATCTGGTCGAGCGCTTCGAGCGAGAAGCGCAAGCCGCAGCGACGGTGGATCATCCCAACGCGATCACGGTGTTTGATAGCGGACGGACCAGCGACGGACAGGTTTACATCTCGATGGAGCTGCTCGAAGGAGAGAGCCTGTCGGCGATGATCGATCGCGAAATTCAGATTCCTCCCGAGCGCGCGCTGGAGCTGTGGATTCCCGTCGTAAAAGCCATGGTCGTCGCCCACCGCAAGGGCGTGATCCACCGTGACCTCAAGCCGGATTTGATCTGGGCCGTCGGGGCGTGCGCGCTGCTTTCCCTGGGCACTCGGGGGCTTTGGGGGAATGCGGTGGTCAGTGCGACAGGCACAGCGCAAGCAGCGGTGCGCACAGGACGTTGAGGACGCCCATCATGACCATGACGAGGGCTGCGACGGCACCTTCGGTCTGGCCTAGCTCATAGGCTTTGGCTGTGCCCACGCCGTGTGCGCCTGCGCCAAACAAGGCTCCGCGCGCAAGGGACGAATGAATCGGCATCGCTTGGATGAGACGCTGTCCAATCACCGAGCCGAGCACGCCCGTCAGGATGACGAACAGTGCGGCCAGCTCGGGCTCTCCGCCGATGCGTCCTGCGATTTCCATGGCAAACGGCGTGCTGGTCGAGCGTGGCAAAAGGCTCAGGCGAATCGAGCCATCTATCCCGAGCAGGGTTGCCAGCCACCAGCTGGTGACGATCGAGGTGAGGCTGGCGGCGACGCTCCCAATCAAGATGACGGGACCGTGGGCTCGCAGCAGGGCTCTCTGACGGTGGATCGGTGCGGCAAAGGCTACGGTCGTCGGTCCCAGCAGCGCAACCAGCCAGCCGGTGCAGGCGGCGTACTGGCGATACGGCGTTCCCGTCGTCACAACCAGCAGCAGCAGCAGCGCCGGGGCGACCAGCAGCGGCGTGGTCCAGATGTGACGCCACACCGCGTGAATGCGTCGAGCTGCCGCAAAACAAGCCACGGTTGCTACGGACCAGCCGACGACGGACAGAACGGATGGACTGTTCACCGCGTGACTCTCCGTCGCACACCCAGTTCGATGACCAGCCCGGTCACTGCCATCACCGCCAGCGTACTGCCGACGAGCACGACCAGCAATTTCAGGATCATCATCCCGCCAAGCTCTGGGTGATCGATCACGGCCAGCGTCGTAGGCACAAAGAACAGCAGCATCAGGTGCAGCAGCCAGTCGGCTCCGCGACGAATCGACAGCGGCGACAGCCCGCGTGAAAACAGCAGCACCAGCGTGATAAGCAGCCCGAGCACGCCTCCCGAGATCGGCAGGCCGGTCTTCTTGGCGATGAGCGCTCCAACGCTCCAGAGCAGTCCAAGCAGCGCGATTTGCAGCGGACGACTTCCGCGCAGTCTGCGACGCAATCGGACGGACCAGCGATTCCACATGATGAGGAGACTCTAGCGCGCCTTTGGGCTGGCTCGGTGGCGGTCTCGCAGTCGATCGATCTGCTTCCGTCGCCAAACGCAAGCGATCGCACGTCGTAGTCGCCGCTTGATATACTGCAAAGTTGGGCGGGGGCGATGAAGCTAGAGGTTCTGGAGCGGTCGCAGAGTCAGTGCATCGGCAGCTACGGCAACGTCTGCATCGCGGTGCGCTGGGAGTTTTTGGTCGAGTCCGATACGGCGGCCATCGCACGGGCGCTCGACCGGATGAAAGCCAGCTCGACCGACGGAACTTCGGCTTTTTTGCAAGTGAATCGCTTTGTGCCAGCGGCGGGCGGCGCGATGGGAATCGATGACGGTGCGCAAGCGGCGACGGTGAACCTGATTCGGACGTACGGTCCCTCGCAGCGGGCGCTGGTGTTCTGTGTGCCGGATCAGCCGTTTTTGATGGCGTCGCTGCGCAGCATGTTTTCCCGCATGGTGCTTGCGACCAAGATTCGCCTGGATCTGCGGGTGACGACCAGCCTGCCGGAAGCCGTGAGCTTGGTCTGTAAGTCGCTCGCGGGCAGCAGTGGCGAACGGATCCAGCCGTCGGCGCTGCTGTCGGCGGTGGACGAGCTAGAGCAAAAGCGGCCCGGTCGCTAGCGCTCGCTGCCGATCCGACATGGACGGTTCCCGCGTACTTCCCAGCGTGCGCGTGGGCAGAGCCTGTTGGCGACGGAAAACGATCCGAGAAACTGTCAGCCGGATTTGATCTGGGCCGTCGGGGCGTGCGTGCTGCTTTCCCTGGGCACTCGGGGGCTTTGGGGGAATGCGGTGGTCAGTGCGACAGGCACAGCGCAAGCAGCGGTGCGCACAGGACGTTGAGGACGCCCATCATGACCATGACGAGGGCTGCGACGGCACCTTCGGTCTGGCCTAGCTCATAGGCTTTGGCTGTGCCCACGCCGTGTGCGCCTGCGCCAAACAAGGCTCCGCGCGCAAGGGACGAATGAATCGGCATCGCTTGGATGAGACGCTGTCCAATCACCGAGCCGAGCACGCCCGTCAGGATGACGAACAGTGCGGCCAGCTCGGGCTCTCCGCCGATGCGTCCTGCGATTTCCATGGCAAACGGCGTGCTGGTCGAGCGTGGCAAAAGGCTCAGGCGAATCGAGCCATCTATCCCGAGCAGGGTTGCCAGCCACCAGCTGGTGACGATCGAGGTGAGGCTGGCGGCGACGCTCCCAATCAAGATGACGGGACCGTGGGCTCGCAGCAGGGCTCTCTGACGGTGGATCGGTGCGGCAAAGGCTACGGTCGTCGGTCCCAGCAGCGCAACCAGCCAGCCGGTGCAGGCGGCGTACTGGCGATACGGCGTTCCCGTCGTCACAACCAGCAGCAGCAGCAGCGCCGGGGCGACCAGCAGCGGCGTGGTCCAGATGTGACGCCACACCGCGTGAATGCGTCGAGCTGCCGCAAAACAAGCCACGGTTGCTACGGACCAGCCGACGACGGACAGAACGGATGGACTGTTCACCGCGTGACTCTCCGTCGCACACCCAGTTCGATGACCAGCCCGGTCACTGCCATCACCGCCAGCGTACTGCCGACGAGCACGACCAGCAATTTCAGGATCATCATCCCGCCAAGCTCTGGGTGATCGATCACGGCCAGCGTCGTAGGCACAAAGAACAGCAGCATCAGGTGCAGCAGCCAGTCGGCTCCGCGACGAATCGACAGCGGCGACAGCCCGCGTGAAAACAGCAGCACCAGCGTGATAAGCAGCCCGAGCACGCCTCCCGAGATCGGCAGGCCGGTCTTCTTGGCGATGAGCGCTCCAACGCTCCAGAGCAGTCCAAGCAGCGCGATTTGCAGCGGACGACTTCCGCGCAGTCTGCGACGCAATCGGACGGACCAGCGATTCCACATGATGAGGAGACTCTAGCGCGCCTTTGGGCTGGCTCGGTGGCGGTCTCGCAGTCGATCGATCTGCTTCCGTCGCCAAACGCAAGCGATCGCACGTCGTAGTCGCCGCTTGATATACTGCAAAGTTGGGCGGGGGCGATGAAGCTAGAGGTTCTGGAGCGGTCGCAGAGTCAGTGCATCGGCAGCTACGGCAACGTCTGCATCGCGGTGCGCTGGGAGTTTTTGGTCGAGTCCGATACGGCGGCCATCGCACGGGCGCTCGACCGGATGAAAGCCAGCTCGACCGACGGAACTTCGGCTTTTTTGCAAGTGAATCGCTTTGTGCCAGCGGCGGGCGGCGCGATGGGAATCGATGACGGTGCGCAAGCGGCGACGGTGAACCTGATTCGGACGTACGGTCCCTCGCAGCGGGCGCTGGTGTTCTGTGTGCCGGATCAGCCGTTTTTGATGGCGTCGCTGCGCAGCATGTTTTCCCGCATGGTGCTTGCGACCAAGATTCGCCTGGATCTGCGGGTGACGACCAGCCTGCCGGAAGCCGTGAGCTTGGTCTGTAAGTCGCTCGCGGGCAGCAGTGGCGAACGGATCCAGCCGTCGGCGCTGCTGTCGGCGGTGGACGAGCTAGAGCAAAAGCGGCCCGGTCGCTAGCGCTCGCTGCCGATCCGACATGGACGGTTCCCGCGTACTTCCCAGCGTGCGCGTGGGCAGAGCCTGTTGGCGACGGAAAACGATCCGAGAAACTGTCAGCCGGACAACATCTTCGTGGCGCGACGGCTGAGCGACGATGGCACGGTGGAAGAGGTCGTGAAGGTGCTCGACTTCGGGATCGCCAAGCTGCTGCAAGGTGGGCGGCGAGCGAGTCAAACCGTCGTCGGTGCGCGCATCGGAACGGCGATGTATATGTCGCCCGAACAGCTCGAAGGTCGAGAAGCGAGCCCGCGATCGGATGTCTATGCGCTCGGACTGGTGCTCATCGAGATCCTGACGGGACGGCTGCCGTGGGGCAAGACCGGGACGGAGACGGATCAAGCTGCGACGATGCTGCGGCTTATCAATCCGCCCAAGCGCCTGCGTGAGATGTGCGCCGGTCAGGTGTTTTCGCTGGAACTCCAGAAGCTGCTCGACGAGCTTCTGGCGTTTGAACCGTCGCTGCGACCGGCAGACGCAGGGGAGCTGATCCGTCGTCTGGGACTGGTGCCTGAAGCCGCACCGCTGGCGCAGCGAAGCTCACGACGGACGGAAGGCAGTCAGATGTTTGAAGCTGCCTATCTGAAGACAAAGCTGCCGTCGGATAGCCCTGCGGATACACCGCTTTCGGGGACAGAGCTACCGGCGGCGCGCAAAGGGCGAGGCCATCAAGATACGCCGACGCCCTATTTGGCTCCGGTTGCGACGGTGGTGACCAGTGGCCGACCAGCTGAGCTGCTGGATGGTCAGACGCCGCCCGACGGGCGAGAGCTGGCTGGTGTTCCGACGGTGGTGACTGCCAGTCGCCCGGATATGCCGCGCTTTTCTCAGTCGGTGCGCAACCATCATCCGCCGCTTGACGCAGAGACGCCGCCTGCGGGACGCGATCTGCCTTCGGTCCCGACGGTGGTGACACCTGCGGCGAACCTAAACTCGCTGGCGACTACGCTGCCAACAGGGATGAGCTTCGTCGGAAACAAGCAGGAACCGACGACGCAGCCGCTTCCGCTTGCGCAGCTTCCGAGTGCGGCAGACAGCAACACGCTGCGACGGATTGTCTTTCGCGACCCGGCATTTCGGCGGGCGCTGCTGAATCATCCGAAAGCTCGGCTGGGGCTCGTGTGCGTCGGTGCGCTGTGTGTGGGACTGATCTTGTGGTTGATTGTGCGGCCCAGTGGACCACAGTCGAAGCCGACGTTTGTGCGCTCCGATGCGATTGCGAGTGACAAGCGTCCCGTCGATGTGAAGACGCCGCCGGTGAAGCCTCCCGTGGTGACACCGACGGAATATCCGCTGACCGTCGCGTTTTCGCGGAAGCGTCATCCGCGCGTGCAGATTCAGTGCGGACCGAGCATCTGCCAAAGCAACTGTCAGCTTGCGCCCGGAGAGGTCTGCGTCGCGCGGCTCATGGGCTTTAAGCCTCGTCAGTACAGCTACGATGAGCTGAAACCGCTTGCGCAGGCCGGACACGTCGAGGTCGAAGTTCGTCTGAATCGCTAAGCCCGGCTGCGATCGTTGTCGCTTCCCGGCGCTGGGTTGATTAGGCTCCGCGAGACCTGTTTGGTTGGAAGGAGCCTGCTCGTGTCGCGCTCGCAAGCTACGTTGGTTCCACCTCGCTCGCTCGATGCCGTCGAGCACTCGCGTCCTGGCGACGAAGTCAGCACGTCTACGCTGCAGTGGCAGGCTCCGCCGGAAAAGCTGGCGCTGCGTCCTGGCTATACCGTCGGAAAGCGACTGGGCGCGGGTGGATCGGCGGAAGTCTTCGAGGCAGAGCTTCGTCGACCACCGCTTCCGCCCCAGCGCGTTGCCCTGAAGCGACTGCTGCCGGGACTGCGGGCCGATCCGATGCAGCAGCGAAAGCTTCGACGAGAAGCGCAGATCGGAGCCACGCTCTTGCACGACAACATCGTCAGCACGCTCGAGCTTATCGATCTGGGCGACGAAGTGGCGCTGGCAATGGAGCTGGTCGACGGACTGCCCGGTCAGCGTCTGCTGGCTCTGTTGACCGAGCATGGCTTTCGGCTGCGGCCTCCGCTCGTCGGACACATTCTGCACGGCGTGTTTTCGGCGCTGCACTATCTGCAGAGCCTGAAGCCGGGACAGCGACCGCTGGTGCACGCCGATCTGAGCCTGGAAAACGTGATGCTGGCGCGAGATGGTCGCGTCCGTCTGATCGACTTTGGCTTGTCGACGGAAGATGGTGGCTCCCCTGAGTCTGAAGACAGCGACGATGCACTGACCGCGCTGCATGAAGTGGGTGGCAAGCCGTCGTATGCGCCGCCGGAAGGAATGCCTCGGGTTCCGACGGTGGTCGGCGATCTGTACGCGGCAGGTGTCTGCGCGTGGGAGCTTCTTTCGGGACGACGATTTCCGGTGCTACCGAAAGGAACGGGCAAGCGCGAGCTGGGGAGCGTGGTTGCGTTTGCAGCGAGTGGACAGCCTGCGCAGGTGTGGTTGCTGCTTCGAGACTGTCTGGCGCTGGCTCCGAGTGAGCGCTTGCAGAGTGCGGAGCAAGGTCTGTCCGTTTGTGCGCGCCTGCGTGAAGGACATCCGACGGAAGCTGCGCTGGCCAAGCTGGTTCGCTCGCTGCAACTCGCGGGATCGGACTGGCTGCCTCCTGACGCGCTGCTTCCCTTTCTTCATCGCTTTGATCCCACGATGGATCTGGCGGATCGACTGCGTCAGTCCTTTGCGGCCCAGCAGGTGGAAGTGTTCGCGCACGCTGCTGGTGACGTGATGGAACCGTCGCTGATGAGCGATCCGATTCCTCATGCAGCGTCGCAGTTTGTGCAGCAAGCACGCGTCGGCCAAGGTCGCAGCCGTCCGTCCGATGATGTGCTGCTGGCGGCGCTTGATGAGGGATTTGCAACGAGTGCAGACGGTCTGCTCTGTCTGCGCGCGCGCGTGGCTGGACAGCGAGATCTCGTTGTGGTCCTCGACCCCGGACCGGGCTGTGGCTACTCTGCAACGGCGTCCGCACTGCTCCGCAGCATCCTTCAGTAGTCCATCGGAATCGGTTAGGAATCGGTTAGGAATCGGTTAGGAATCGAATAGGAATCGGTTAGGAATCGACGCCTATGGCGACGCAGATGCGCAACAGCGAAATCCGGTCGAGTAGTCATGATAGCTCTTGGCATGCGCGGTGGTTTTATACAAACAGCCGCTGCCGTTAAGCTTGGCGTCAACGAAGAATCCGCCTTTGAAGACACCGTTTCCTGATGCACTGGTTGCATCGATCCACTCATGTAGGTTGCCGTGTAGATCGAAGACTCCGTAGTCGCTCTTGCACTGCGGAAAGCTGCCGCCTGCAGCGAGTGTGCTGGGCTGATTGACACAGCACGGACTGTTCATGTTCGCGTAGGTAAAGACGCCGCTGCCGGAGCCAAAGCAGTCGTTGACCGGGTTTGTGGCGCGACCTTCGTTGCAGGCTCCCTTCTGATAGGTGGTGCCGTACGGATAGGTGTTCTTCGCCGTTCCTTGGCAAGCAGAGAGCCACTCTGTTTCCGTGCAGAGCCGCTTTCCCGAACGCTTGCAGGCATCGCTGGCCTGCACCGCGCTGATGTAGGCTTGTGGTTTCTGTCCGGGGCGAATCACCGCGCGAACGGTCTGTCCATCGACGGGGCGATCAAACGGCCAGGGCTCTTCTCCGCCGGTTGGGAGAATACGCATTGTCGAGGATTCATATTGATCGATGCAGAACGCTCCGCTCGATTCAGGAATCAGGATCATGTGCTGCGGACAGCGTGAATGCGTCGCGAGGTCTTCAATCAGCAGATCAGCCGGAGTCCAGGTGGACGCATCGGGATCCGCTGTGGGGGCTGTGTCCGCGATCGCTGGGCCTGCATCCATTTGGGCAGATTCTTCGACGGTACAGCCAGTGACTGGCAGCAGCCAAGACAGCAGCAAAATCAACGGGATGCGCATGTCGCGGACCATAGCGCACAAAGCGCTGTTGCGAGAACGTGACAGATCGTCTGTAATTTTGCGCAACAACGTGCGGAGGCTCCGATGAAGAAGCTGTTGGTGCTGATGATCCTGGGTGGCGTGGGGGTTGCGTATGCTGGGTATTACGTCGCGCCCGACAAGATGCCGCTGGTGATTCATCCCGAAAACCGCGCCTGTTCGCGCATGGCGAGCCTGTGTGAAGAGCGGAGCCAGAAAGAGTGCGTGGAGTTTTTCGGTGAGCTGCGCAAAGCATCGGGAGATGAGTCCATCCGCAAGCCGATCCGCTGTGTGATGGATGCGCAGAGCTGTGGGGAAGCAGCGGGCTGTATGGCTGGTGGCGGCGTCAATGCCGTGTTCAAGATGGGCGAGCAGTTCCTCAAAGGACTGAACAAGTCCGTCGGTGACTAGCCAGTCCTTCATTCCTTCGCGCTGCCAATCATCCTGACGGGGTCTGCGCTTCCTTGGCGGCCAGCGAGATGGCAGACAGTCCTTCACGCAGATCCTGCAAGCTCGGCCAGCCGTAGCCGATTCGTAGATAGCGACGCTCCATTTCAAACCAGTGACCGGGACCGACAAACGTCTTGTACTTGTCGTTTAGGATTCGATAAAAGCGCTCGATGTCGACGGGACAGTCGGATCGGAAGCGAGGGAAACAGACCACGCCTCCTTCAGGTTTGACCCATTCCAGATCGTGCTGATGCTGCATCCAATCGGACAGCGCCGTGAAGTTTTGCTTCATGCTGGCGAAGATCGCAGGGGCTCGCTTGGCTCTCTGTTGCAAAAAACGCAGCGCGATTTCTTCGTCGACCACAGAGTTACAGATGAAGATCTGTTCCTTGGCTGCCAGCAGCGATTCCATCAGCTTGGGATTGCGACAGATGAGCCAGCCGATGCGAATTCCCGGAAGTCCCCAGGTCTTGGACAGACTGGAAACAGACAGCACTGGCGTGGCCGATGAGGAAGCCGAAACAAGAGACGCAGCGACGGGAAGTGGTCCAGCAAAGGACATCTCGCGATAGGTCTCATCGACCAAGAGCGTGACTCCCTTTCGCGTGCACAGATCGATGATCTGACGTAGCTCAGACTCACTCAGCATGCTTCCGGTTGGATTGTGCGGAACCGTCAGGCTGACCAGCTTGGTGCTCGGATGAAGCTGCGCTTCAATCTGGGCCAGACTCGGACGGAATCCCTCTTCAAAGCGGAGTGTCAGAAAGTCGATCTCTGCACCGATGGCGCGCGGTGTCTCAATGTTGGTCGCATAGTTTGGCCGTTCCACCAAGATGCGATCGCCAGCGCGCAGCAGCGTGGTCGCAATCACGAACAGTGCCGACGCTGCGCCCGCCGTGATCAGGACTTCATCGGGATGAACGCCACTGTCGGCTGCGACAAGCTCTCGCAGCGCACGGTTGCCTTGGTGATCGCCGTAACAGAGCACCAGCTTGCGCAGATCAAGATCCAGATCAGCGAGCTGTGCATCGGTAAAGGAGCTCTCTGTGAGGTTGTATTTGACGTTTTCGTAGCCCATCTGCTCGGGGGATTCGATCTCGATGGGCATGCGGACATACTTCATGGTGGGACTCCTAAGGATGCGTGGACGCTGCGGCCAGTGCAGACAGAACTGCGGGCTCTTGTTCCCTGCGAAGGGCTTCCGCAAACAAGTGATCCACCGACGGACCACCCAGCTGTCGAAGTGCCGCAGCGGCTTGTACGCGAACGTGTACGTATGGATCGGACAGAAGGATGTTTCCGAGCGCGTCGGTTGCGCGCCTATCACCCAGCTGACCCAGTGCAGCGACGACATCGACACGGCTACGGACACTCTGTAGCTGATGAATCAGCGGTCCCAGCGCGCGTGGACTGTGGCTTTCCCCGAGCAATCGCAGAAGAGGACGCACTTGATCCGGATCGTCCATCGCCATCGCCGCATCGAGCACCAGCAAGGCATCACGCACCGCAGTATCGTGGGCTTTGCTGTCATCGTAGGCGGAGACAAAGCGAGTCAGGGCTGCTGACAGTCGCTGAGCGGGCAGGGCTTTTTCGTCGGAAAGTAGCTCCTGCACAAGCTGCTCTGCGGTCGCATGCTTGGTTCCCAAGCGCAGCAGCAAGATCGCGGCCCAGCGCTGCTGTTCCTTCTGTTTGGCTTCCGTAGGAATCTGTGACATCACCCCGACCAGCGCCTTGCCAGCTTGCTCGCGCAGCTCGATCGGAATGCGGGTGAGGGGATCGGTTTCTCCTCGGTGAATCGGAACCGACTGGCTCAGAATCTGCGCCGCAAGCTGCGTCGCTTCCTGCTGAATCACCGCTTCGGCGCTCGGCATGCTGATGAGCGGAAACAGATCCGACAGCGCGCTGCGATCTCCCAAGCGAGCCCGCGACAAAATCTGTTCCATCTGTCCGGTCAGAGAGCGCTCTGTACTGCCACTTCCTTGCGCCGCTTGCTCGTACGTTCGGGCTTCTTGCAAAAGGCTCAGGAGTCTTCCTCGTAGCTCATTTGCCCGTCGAGGATCCTGATCCACCAGGTTCTTTTTTTCTGCCGGATCTTGCTTCAGATCAAAGACCTGACAGCTGTCATCACCGAGATCACAGATCAGCTTGTGATCTCCGTACACGATCATCTTGCGCCTTCCGATCTCGCTCCAGATCGCGCGCTGTGGAAGCGTGGTTTGTTCGGACAAAAGCCACGGTGCCAAGTTCTGTCCACGCATCTCGATCGCTGGCTCAATGTTTAGGAGTCCCAGCAGCGTCGGTGCGACATCAATCAGTCCGACCGCTTGGGAATACTCTCTGGGACCGCGCAAGATCTTCTGTTTCGCGGTGTCGACCAGGAACAGCGGAACGCGCGCTTGTTCATCAAACAGACTGGTTCCGTGATAGCGGCCTCCGTGCTCTCCGAACTCTTCTCCGTGATCGGCAGCAAAGACCAGGAGCGCGCCCTGTCCCTTCTGCGCAAGATAGCCCGTGAGTCGCGCAATCTGCTGATCAACAAAGTGGATTTCTCCGTCGTAGCGCTCGCGATCAGGACGATGTTTGTCCGGGCCTCCGGGGTGTTCATCGTACGGCTCGTGCGGTTCCAGATAGTGAATCCACGCAAAGACATGCTCGGGTTTTTCTGTTTCCAGAAAGTCGATCACCTGCTGTGTTCTTCGCTCTCCCGCAAGGTATTCCACCTTCACGTATTCAAAGCCGTAGGAAGACTCCTCCAGGGCTTGCAGACGCTCATGTTCGACGAAAAATACCGACGGAGGATAGAACGCTGCGGTCTTGTAGCGATAGCTGCGCAAGATGAGCGGAAGCGTCTTGTGACTGCCCG
>CALMML010000382.1 GCA_937868485.1 uncultured Myxococcales bacterium
TAGAGCACCGGCTTTGCAAGCCGGGTGTCGTGGGTTCGAATCCCATTTCCTCCACCAGGCGGATGGCTGATTAGTTGTCTCGTCCGAGACGCTCTCGGATGGTGGCGCGGGTCGCTTTGTCAATCTGGGGTCGCGGCTTTTGGTCGATCTGACGAGGCTCAGTCGGCGCTTTGAGACTCTCGTCTCGCTTGCCGTTGTCTCGAAGCTCTTTGGCCGTTGCTCTCAGCTCTTGGCGAATCGCTTCACGGATGCGTCGCTCCGCTTGCTCGGTCGCCTGCGTCAGATCGGGTCGATGTTCCTTCGCTTCCGTGCGAGCCTGACCCGAAAGTCCCTCGCGGAGCTGACCCGGATTCGTCGGTCGAACGTCATCTTTGGGCTCAACCTGGCGATTCGTCGGTTCGCGCAGCTCCGCCGGTCGAGTGGGCGGATTCACAGGACCTTTCGTCGGTAAGCGCGGCGCTTTGGCTGGATCATCAACCACTGTCACCGTCGAATACGTTCGAACTTGCGGTGGCTTGGTCGCTTCTTTGTCCTTCGCTGGCGAGCTTTGAGCCAGCGCTGCGCTCGTCAGACACAGCATCAGCCCGACGGAACTTACAAAAAGACGCGCACTCATGACGGAACGACCTCGAGGAGCACTTCGTGACGGACGGTGACATCGCGGCCTTTGGCGTGCGCGGTGACTCGATAGCGACCGGGACGAATGCCGCGAACAGCGACGGGAACGGGATTGGATCCAACAGAGAGTGAGCCTTTCCACGCAATCTGTCTTTCGGGAATGGCTGCACCTCCGTCGACAAACTCTAGCTCGCCGGGCAGGCTGACCTCGAACTCGACATCATCGACGGAAACGTCCGCGACAAAGTCGAGCTGAACCACCGCGACGCGCTGACTGGGAATCCGAAACGACGCAGCGACGGTTTCTTCGGGCACGAAGACGCGCGCGGTGGCTTCTCCTCGCTGACGAAGGGGAACGAGCAGGAGCGTGACGATTGCAACCGCGAGCGCGGCACCAGCCAGCAGCCTCGGTGGACTGTCAAAGCCAACGCGCTCTAAAAACCACCACAGTCGCGTCGTCAGCGGCAGCTTCGGAGGCGGCTGCGCGCGCAGCTTTTCGTGAAGCGCTCGCTGGAAATCCGACGGAAGTTGTAGCTGTTTTCCTGCCTCGCGCAGCAGTCCGACCGTCTGACGAAGCTCTGTCAGGTGTTGCTGACAATCGGGACAATCGGCCAGATGCGCTTCGACTTCGGTTCGACTCGGGCGTGACAACTCTCCACTGAGCAGCGACGGTAGAAGCTTGTTGCAGTCCGCGCACTTCATGATCTTTTTCCTTCGCCGAGGCCGCCTTTGGCGAGCAGCACTTCACGCAGCGCTTCTCGTCCACGATTGAGCCGAGACTTGACGGTGCCGACCGGTGTCTCGACGATGGCTGCCACTTCTTCGTAGCTCATCCCCTGAATGTCGGCCAGTACCAGCACGCTGCGATACGCTTCGGGAATCTCGGCCAGCGCGCTCCAGAGCTGAGACTTACGCTCGTGCGCCAAGAGCACCGCTTCGGGATTGCTGGTCGCTTCGCCCATGTCGCGCTCTGGCGTGGCATCCAGCGGCTGTTCTCGCTTTCGTTCTTTGCTGCGTCTGCTCTTGGCGTGATCGAGAACGATGTTGCGCACAATCCGAAACATCCACGTCTGAAGCGATGACTGGAAGCGGAAGCCGCCCAGTGATCGATAGATCCGCAGCATGGCATCTTGCGTCACGTCGCTGGCTAGCTCTGGGTCGCTGACAAACGCGCGCGCGAAGCTGTGGATCTTGGTCTGATACATCGCCATCAGACGCTCAAACGCAGCGATGTCACCGAGTTGAGCTTGGCTGATCAGTGCTGCGACATCGGGGCCGCTGGCTGATTCATCGCTCACGCTCGGCTCCGCGCTGGGTCCGGGCCGGTCTGCGGTCCTGGGACGGATGGGAAGTCGCACGGCTGCATGCATGGGGCTTGGTCAGTGAGACGAGGCGCGCGGGCCGTTGGTTCCAGACCGTCGCTTGTTCGGTGGCGATCGGCTGTTTGAGCGAACCCACAAGCATGAGCAAGGCGCACATCTTACCCGCAATCAGCAGAGAAAGCGCACGAACAATAACCTATTTAAGTGTATTTTCTAATACATTTCAAAGGATGCGAGTTTGTCGGAACAAAGGTCTGGGCTGTTTCGTCAGACCTCGCAAAACGGCTCGCTCAACCCTGAACTGAATCACTGAGCCATAGGAGGAACCCAAGATGCGAACGAACAATAAGGCGGCTTTCACTTTTGCGATGGGAATGATGCTGGGCGCTCCGGTTGCGTTTGCGCAGACCGTGGCAGCACCGGCTCCGGCACCGAGCGCTCCGGCACCGGGCGCTCCGGCACCGGCTGCTGATGTGAAGGCGGGTCGTGCAGAAGTGAAGGCTGGCAACGCGCAGATTGCTGCGGACAAGGCTGCCATCAAGGCTGATCGCGCCGAGATCAAGGCCGACAAGAAGGAAATTCAGGCCGATAAGAAGGAAATCCGCGAGGACAAGAAGGCGCTCAAGGATGCGCGCGCCACGGGTGACAAGGAAGCCATCAAGGCGGCCAAGGCGGAGCTCAAGGCGGACGTCAAAGAGCTGAAGGCCGACAAAAAGGAGCTGAAGGCCGACAAGAAGGAACTTCAGCACGACAAGCGCGAGATGAAGCACGACGTCAAGGAAGCCAAGCGCGATGCCAAAGATGCCAAGCGCGACGCCAAAGATGCTGCCAAGCCTGCGGCTCCGTAGTCTGACGCAGCGGACTGTGCGCTATCTGCGTACGACGCGGAAGTCTCGATATTCCCCAGTCGCGTCTTCGTAACGAACATCGACCGCTGCCACTTGTGCGGCGGGCGGACCCAGCTTGCACCAGGCGATCAGCGACTCGAGATCGGGCGATCGTCCTTCGGCAATCAGCTCGACATCGCCCGTCGGTAGGTTGCGCACGGTTCCATGCAGACCGAGCACGCGCGCTTTTTCACTCGCGGAGGAGCGGTAGTAAACGCCCTGAACTTTGCCGCTGATGCGCAGCTGGATTCGTCGATGTGACAGCGTGTTTTCCATCGCGAGACTCCTTGTTGTGGCGTGTGATGTGTTCTGCCGTGCCCGGCTACCGAGTCATTCGATGACACAGCTCCTGCAATGTAATGCCCGTTAATTGATTTTCTTCCCATGGGGCAAGCTTGTGTGGCGGGCTGGATGCCAGGGTCGTTTTCGCCTCACTGATTGTCTACTCAAGAGTTGCACTGCTTGGGGCTGACTGGTGAAAAAAGCGAGCAGTTGTCGGCGGTAAGCATCATGCGGACCTGGGTCCCACATGGGCTTGGCACGGATTCCGCAAAGACCCAAAAGCGAGTGTGCGGGCGACTTGCTCGCCACATCTTCCACAAGCACACAAGCTGATAGGAGAATCACCATGAAGAAGCTTTCCACCCTGTTCGCGTTCGCCTTCGCTCTCTCGCTCACCGCTCCGGTTCTCGCCGAAGAGACCGCCAATGCCCCCGCCAAGGAAGAGAAGGGCGCCGGCGAGAAGAAGAAGGAAGAGAAGAAGCCTGAGAAGAAGACCGTGAGCGCGGCCAACGACGAGGCGAAGGCCGAGAAGGCTGAGAAGCCGGCCAAGAAGGGCAAGAAGGCCGCCAAGGAAGAGAAGAAGGAAGAGAAGTAGTCTCTCCTTCGACTGACAACACGTAGGCTTCCTACGTAAAGTTGGTCGCAAAAAAGCCTGCTCCAGCGATGGAGTGGGCTTTTTTTATTTGTGCTCCATGTTTCGCGTCGTGATTGCCTGATTCAGCGTTTGGGCACATTGCTTCGTATGCGCTTTGATTCGCCTCTTTCCTCTGATGTGTAGCTGTGTATGGTATGTGCGTGAGGGCTTGGTTTGTCGCGTTTGGGATCGTCGCCGCGGCTTGTGGGCCAGAGGTTGGCTCACTGAAGCTGTCGGCGGTTTCACCGAAGTCGGTCACGGTCGCGCACGAGGTCGTCATTCCGCTGCTGGCTGATACGAGCGGCCCGGAATCGCTGCAGTGGCAGTGGCAGTCGTCGGATCGTCCTGAGCTGGCGACGCGTCTCAGTCGTCCCACACTGAGTGCGTATAGCGGTGGTCGGGCGCTGTGGCGTTTTACTCCGCTGGCGAGTGATGTGGGCCCGCTGTCGGTTGAGTTTTCGGCGCAAAGTGGAGAGCTATCTGGCTCGCTGGGTCTGCGCTTTGTCATCGAGCCAGGCGGCGATCCACCCCTGTTTCGGGAGCCAGTGGGCGAAGGGACGACGCTCGATCTGCGCGCGATGGCCTGCGTCGCGGTGTCCGTGGTGGTGGAGTCGAGCAGTGCGCCGCAGGTGGAGCTGTCGCTGGTCAGTCCTCCGCCGAATGCCGAGATCGTTCAGACCGATGAGCTGGGTGGCAAGCTGGTGTTCTGTCCGTCGATGAGCCAAGCCGCCGCTGAGACGATCTATCCGCTGCTGCTGCAGGCTGTGTCGGGTCCGCATGTCGTACACAAAAGCTATGTGATCGTGCTGCGGAGGTCGGCATGAAGCGTCTTGTCGTGTGGCTTTTGTTGGTTTCGTTTGCGTGTGCGCCGAGTGGACCGCCGCTGGCCGCGCTCGATCCGGGCCTGTCCGATCTATCGATCGTGGAGGTCTTTCCGACGACGCTGCTGCCTGCTTCGCTGCTGCTGATACGCGGTCAGTCGCTGCCGAGTCCGTCGGAAGGATCGATGTATTTGCTGCTGAGTGGAACGAGCAAGACGCCGGGTGGTCTGCCTCGCAACTTGGAGGTTCGACTGCGCGCCGAATACGTGAGCCATACCGAAGCGCAGGTTCGCGTCGATACCGAGTTTTTGCAGCAGCTCGGTGGCAACAGCATTGAGTTCGACGGTCACGCCAAGATCGTGGTCGCGAGCGTGATTGACCGGCTGGAACATGTGTCAGAGCCGGTGTCGGCCAAGCTGCAGATCGTTCCAAGCTTGTCGCCGCGACTCGATGTGGTGGAGCTACAAGGTCCGCAGCGGACGACGGGTAAGATCCATTCCAATGACTGGCTGACGGTGCGTGGCGATGGCTTTCTGCTGGGCGACGGGGAGGGCGATACCGTTGCGCTGGTGAGCGGCTGTTTTCTCCCCGAAGGCGTGAGCGAGCCGTGTGCTCAAAATGGTCGCGCGGTGCGAGAGCTGGAACTGCCAGTTCGTCCGCTCAGTCGGGTCGATCGAACCAGTGCGATCCTTCCGTATTCACCGACGATTCATGGCGTGATGCCAGGCACGTTTTCGGGCTCGATACGGCTGCGCAATCAGCCGCCGGGAAGCACGATGCGGACGCTGTCGTCGAGTCGCTCGCTGTCGGTTGCGCAAGTTCGCCCGGAGCTGACGGGCATTTCACCGAGCGCCGCGAGCCTGGGTCAATACGTCGAGATGCAAGGTGCGGGCTTTATCGGTGGTCTGCCTGGACAAGCGACGCTGGTTCGTCTGCAAGGACAGTTTTCTCTCGAAGGTTCGCCGGTCAATATTCCGGTCGATACCGAGATCGTGGTTCAGTGGCTGCCGCGCTTTCCAAACGGGCCGGTCGGTCGCTATGTGCTCGATGAAACCGATGCGCTGGGCCAAGCGCTGGAGCCACGAGGCGGACTGCGAGAGGCTGCCGGCGTGTTTGTCGGAACCGGGACGATGACGCTGCGCTACGGGCGAGAGTCGGTCGCCAGCAAGCCAACGCCGCTGCGGATTGCGCTGCTTCGTCCCAAACAAGTCGTCGTCGTGCGCTTTTTGTCGTCGTATCAAGACAGCTTGCGCTTGTTTGGGCTGCGTGCCGTCGACAATGCCGTTCGTGCGCGGGTGCTGGAAGTCGCTCGTCGTGACTACGCAGGCATCAACATTGAGTTTCGCGAAGGCGGTGAAGACTCGGCGTTACCGACGGACTTTGCCCACTATGCGCAGGTTGATATCGGTGGGCCGGATCCAAACGGGCTCGGTTATCTTGGCTACGACAACACGCCGGGACGAGACATGCAGAATCGACGGCTCTACGATCGGATCGGCGGCGTCAATGCGGTGACGCAGAACGACGGTGCGCCGGGGTACGGCGGTGTATTTGCGGAGCAGCTGCTCGGCTTTTCCAGTCATCCAGGGACCGTGACTGCGATCAAGTCTGCGCCGGGAGAAGCGGAGCTGTTTGACCAAGTCTTCGATCCGCTGCGACCGGATGTGGGCGGGACTCCAGCGACGGTGCGAGAAGCGACACTACTGCCCGCTTTGTCGTCGGGAAGCATCTGTCCGGCGAGTCACGACGATCGCTCTCATCAAGTGGCCTGCGCGATCTTTGTGTTGGGCAGCCTGATTGGGACGACGATGACGCACGAGCTGGGACACAGCCTCGGACTGGCGAATCCGTCGAATCCGAACGGCTCGTATCACAACCAGGGCAGCCTGCGCGGACGGATCATGAACCCAGGATCGCTGCGTAGCTTCAGTGAACGAGCAGAGCTTTCACCGTCGGGGCCCGCACTGTTTTGTGACAGTGACTATCAGTATTTGCGAAGGATTTTGCCGGGATCGCAGCTTCCACCGTCGGTGGAGCGACAGCCTTGTCTGGACACTCCGACGATGTAGCGCTGCGCGGGGACGGAAGCGACTGCGCGGATTCAGACCGGGCGGTTACTTGCCCGAGAACTGCGGCGGACGCTTCATCAAAAAGGCGCTGACGCCCTCGATGAAGTCTTGTGACTGAAGCAGCTTGAGCTGACCGCGCACTTCGTTTTCGAGCGCTGCGTCGAAGCTGCTGCCCAGTCCGGCGTAGAGCGCATGCTTGATTTCAGCCATCACCAGCGGCGGACCAGCGGCAATTCGCTCGGCAAACGCGAGTGCATCGGCTTCGGTTTCGACGATGCGGCTGAGCAGCCCGATGCGCTGCGACTCTTCCGCTTCGACGATGTCGCCGGTCAGCATCAGATCGAACGCGCGTCCGAGCCCCACCAGTCGAGGCAGCGTATAGGTTCCTCCACCGTCGGGCATCAGTCCGCGCTTGATGAAGATTTCGCCAAACCGCGCCCGCTTGGTGCCAATGCGAAGATCGCAGGCCAGCGCCAGATCACAGCCAAAGCCCGCAGCCACTCCGTCGAGGAATGCAATCACCGGCTTCGGCAGCGACGTCAGCGCCCGCACTGCTGCGTGAAAGTAGTTGCGCATCCGGTTTTCGGTCTGCGCGGCAAAGTCCGCCGTTCCTGCTTGCACCAGGCTCATCGCGGCTTTGAAGTCGAGTCCCGACGAAAATGCTTCGCCTTTGCCCGTCAGCACCACTGCTCGGATGTTGTCGTCGGTGCCGGCTGCTTGTACTTCGTTGATGATGGCTTGTAGAAGCTCCAGCGTCAGGCCGTTTTTGGTCTGAGGCCGGTTCATGGCCAAGATGCGGACTGCGCCTTGGGTGGAAACGAGCAGGTCGCTCGTCGGGGCTTGGCTTGGTTCGGTGCTCATGGTGTGGGCTTCTCGCTGCTGGATTCGGGGGCGGTTGCAGCGGCAGTTGGACTCGCTGCGCCTCGGTAAAACGTGGTGTTAGTGTAGGCGGCTTTGAGCCGAGGCCACAAGGCTTTGAGCACAGCCGCAGCCGGAACCGCGAGGAGCAGTCCCGCGTACCCGAGCAAGCTGCCGCCGAGTGAGAGTGCGAAGATGACGCCCACCGCCGACAGGCCAATGCGACCTCCGACGGCACGCGGCGTAATCAGCAGTGCATCAAGAAGCTGAACCGCTCCAAACGTCGCCAGCACACCGAGGATTGGCGCGGCTCCTGCCGTCGAGACTTCGAGAAGCGCAACCAGCAGCGCCGACATCAGTCCAATCATGACT
Source organism: uncultured Myxococcales bacterium (assembly GCA_937868485.1). Lineage (GTDB taxonomy): Bacteria > Myxococcota_A > Polyangia > Palsa-1104 > JAEUJZ01 > JAEUKA01. The sequence goes on from CALMML010000382.1 coordinate 7,864, forward strand.
CCGACGTAGGGAACAAACGCGAGCAGTCCCGCCGTGCAGCCAATGACGATGGCGAGCGGAATGCCCGCGATCGACAGCCCAATCGAGTACAGCGCCGCTTGGATGATCATCACGGTCAGCTGTCCTCGCAGCCAGCTTCCCAGCGCGCTGTAGATGTCGTCCATGATCTCGACGACAAGCGGCTGATGGCGAGGCGGAATCAGCACCCGCAGGTTTTCTCCGATCGTCGGCATGTCCATCAGAAACGACACGGTAAAGACCGGCACGAGCAGCGCGGCGACCAGGTACTTGAACAGGCCCGCGACGCTCAAAATCGCCGTCCCGAGCGCGTCAGAGATCTGTCCCATCGCACCGCGCACCCAGTCGGTTAGCTGCGTCGTTAGAAGCTTCAGCCAGTCACCGATGCTGTTGGCTCGGTACTTGAACACCTTCCCGAGCAGCGGCAGCACCTTGCGGTCGATCAGTCCCTGATACGTCGGAAGCTGCGCCGAAAAGCGCTCGATTTCACCGCGCACCAGATACGGAATCGTCAGGCTGACCGCCGTCATCAGCCCGAGCAGAATCAGCAGCATCACGCCAACGGCCAGCCAGCGAGGAACGCGACGCTCCTCCAGCGCAGCCACCGACGGATTGAGCAAAAATGCCAGCACCAGCGCCAGCGCCACCGGCGTCAGCACCAGCGACAGCCGAGACAGCACCGACCAGGAAATCACCAGCAGCAGCAGGTAACACAGCACCCGAAAGAGCAGCAGGCTCAGGCGGCGATCATCGAGCATAGGGACGGCCTCAGTCGGCTAGAGCAAGAACATGTAGATGGCGACGGCAATGGCACACGTAAAGACAAACACTGCGGCGGCCAGCAGGATCGTAAAGAGCTGCTGCCGTTTCTGAAGCTTCTTTTCCATCGCCGCTTGGTTGATCACGGCGGTGCGTACCGCTTCATCGAGTCGGCCCGTCGCGGCATACGGATCGACGAAGACTTCAGGCAGCTTGGGCGGCGGCGCGCCGTCTTTGATGCTGCGCAGGCTCTGCATCAGCAAATCGGCGCGTGGTCGTCGCTGCGGTTCTTTGGAAAGCAGCCGATCGAACAGCTCCGTCAGCGCGGGCGGCACACCTTGAAGCTGCGGCGCGGGCTGGGTGGTGTGTGCGACGGCCAGCTCGGCGAACGTGCGACCGCTAAACGGCAAGTGTCCCGACAGAAGCTCGAAGCCGAGTACACCCAGCGCATAGATATCCGACGGAGGTCCGAGGTTGCTTTCTCCGCGAAACTGCTCGGGCGACATGTACGCCGGGGTGCCAAGCAGTGCGCCCGTCATCGTGAGCTTTTCCGCCGCATCCAAGAACTTGGCGACGCCGAAGTCGAGCACGACCGGATAGTTTGGATTGCCGTTGCGCTCGATGATCTGGATGTTTTCAGGCTTGAGATCGCGATGAACCACGCCCGCTCGATGTGCTGCCGACAGCGCGTCCGCGATGCTGATCAGCACTTGCATCGAGATTTCGTAGCCGATCGCGCCTTCTTCTTGTCGATCGCGCAGGCTCTTACCGGGCAGATATTCCATCGCGATGAACGGAACACCGTCGTCCAGCTCACCGTGCAGAAACACCCGCGCGACGTGAGGATGATCGATCTTCTGCGTCACCAGCGACTCGCGCCGGAAGCGCTCGACGACCTCGGGCACCTTGGCCCACTGCGTGTGCAAGACCTTGATGACCGCCTCTCGCTGTCCCGCCGTGGCCTGTGGGTCCAGAGACTCCGCCAAGTAGACATCGCCGAAGGTGCCGCGACCCAAGCTCTTTAACAGCTTGAACCGGCCCTTGCTAATCGTCTCACCAACACGCGCTGCTTCACTCATCGAACCTGTCGCAGGGTAGCACGTCTTCGGTTTTGCATAAACCGCTCTGATGTTCTGCTTATGCGGGCGGCGACTCGTAACAAGCGCTCGCTTTGAACACGCGGCCTTCGGAATCCAGCCAAAAGGACTCGGCCACCACACCGCGATGTCCGCGATAGACCAGCGTGATGGCATCGACCCCTGAAAGCACATGCAGCAGGTCAAAGTGTAGGTTGGGAATCAGCGCCAGACCTTTGGACCAGTACGCGCGCACGGACTCTTTTCCGTGAAGCTGGCCGCTCGGCACGCCAGCAATCTTGACAATCAGCGGCGACGAGAACTCAAAGTCCTCACGGTAGTGACAAAGGATCGCGTCAAGATCGTGAGCATTCCAGGCTGCGATCCAGCTCTGCGCAAACGTGAGCGCTGCATCCGATGTGATCGTTGGCATCTCGACATCCTAACCAATCGATAGGATGTGCTGCGCCACTTGTTGCGCGCGCTGTTCTTCGCGCACACTGGCAGAAGAAATCACGCGATGACGCTTCCTTTGTTTCCTGATGAATGGGCGAAGTCCGGTTCCGATTCTGCGTCCGATTCTGAACGGGAAACAGAGTCCTTGGCCGACGGTGCGATGATTCTGCGAGGCCTTGCGTGTTCGGATCAGCTGCTGCTGTGGCGCGAGCTGTTGCACGTCATTTCGCAGGCTCCGCTTCGTCGCATGCTGACACCGGGAGGTCTTCCCTTTTCGGTCGACACCACAAGCTGCGGACAGGTTGGCTGGATCTCGGATCGCAGAGGCTATCGCTATGTGGATCGCGACCCGATTTCTGGAGCTGCGTGGCCTGCGCTTCCCGATTCCTTTTTGAAGCTTGCGACCGTCGCTGCGCAGCGTGCTGGATTTCCGTCGTTTGTTCCCGATTCCTGTCTGATCAATCGCTATCAGTCAGGATCCAAGATGTCGCTTCATCAGGATCGAGATGAGCGTGATGTTGCGGCTCCGATTGTCTCTGTTTCCTTGGGACTGTCCGCCGTGTTTCTGTTTGGCGGACTGACCAAAGCAGACAAAGTGCACAGAGTCCGTCTGTATCACGGTGATGTGGTGGTCTTTGGGGGTCCGTCTCGTCTACGCTTTCACGGCATTTTACCACTTACGCTGCGCGACGAAAACGGACACTCCCTAACCGGCCCCTATCGGATCAACCTGACGTTCCGTACGGCACGTTAGGAATCAGGTTAGTTCGGCCACGCACCCATTCGGACACAGTTTTCGACGTAGACTTTGCTGACGCGGGTGTCGTTGGGAATGTAGACCTGATTGATGGCAGATCGGTCGTACAGCATCATCATGCACTGTGCGCTCTGACCGGGTCCCACGACGTAGCGCGCACCGACTTTGAGCGAGCACGCGGTGAGCTGATTCAGATCGCTCCACTCTGGACAGATTGCGTTATCCGCGCGGTATTTTTCGACGGGTCCAGTCGGCTTAGAAAACGACCACCAGCGACCAAACTCGGTGTAGTCCTTGGCGGAATTCCACACGCGATACACGGTGACAGACTGCATCGCTTCCAGCACGCGACCCGCACACAGCTTGCCTTCTCCGCTCTTGCCGAGCGCTTCTTGAAGCAGCGCCGCATCGTCCACTTGGGTGGATCCTTCAGGGGACGAGTCAATGTATCCGGTACAGCTTTGTCCATCGAGCGGGCTGACGGGAAGTGGCTCCATCATTTCGCCGCCACAGCCACCCGCAACAGAGATCACCAAACAACCAAGGAACGAGAAGGCATTTTTCATGCGCGCATCGTTGAAGAGTCCATCCAGACTGTCAACAGCGCTGAAGATGAAAGTTCATTCGCAAAAAGAGGCATTTTATAGGACTCATATCTGTTGCTACATCGCGTGATGAATAAGAGTCATCAAAAATGCTTCATATGAAGGAACGGTCTGTATAGGAATTTATCGCACAAGTCGTTCCAGAACCGCGCTATGGTTCCGTAGGGGAATCAAACGGATCGAAGACGGGAATTGTAAGGGATGCTCGCTTGGTCGATAATTACAGGTTGGCGCAACGGGTTACAGCGTAGGAATCGGCTCTGAAATGGAAGGCAAGCGACTCGGTAAGTACCGAATCCTGCGCGAGCTGGGGCGCGGCGGAATGGGTGTCGTGTACGAAGCAGAGCACGACCAAGTTCGTCATCGCGTGGCGATCAAGGTGATTGATCCACTGCTGGCGCGAAATCCAGAGCAAGCTGCGCGTGTCCGCGTCGAAGGAATTGCCGCAAACCTGCCTCGTCATCCGGGCATTGTGCAGGTGCTAGAGACCGATCATCTCGATGGCACTCCCTACATCGTGATGGAGCTGGTGTCGGGTCAGTCCCTGCGTGAGATCCTGCTTCACTGCGGTGGCCGGCTGGAAACGCAGCGCGTGATGCGGCTTGGCAAACAGCTGGCGGATGCGTTTGCCGCTGCGCATGACGTCGGCATCGTACACCGCGACGTCAAGCCGGAAAATGTCATGTTGACTGAGGACGCGGCGGTGGTGGCGGGAGAGCGGACCAAGGTGCTCGACTTTGGCATCGCGCTGGTTCCCAAAGATGCGCTGATGATCTCGCAGCAGTCGCTCGCGCATGAGAGTGATCCCGGCCAGTTTGCGGGGACGATTCCGTACATGGCTCCTGAGCAGCTTGATGCGCAGGGATACGGTGCGATCTCTGCGAAGACGGATGTCTATCAGCTTGGTGTGCTGCTGTATGAACTGCTGAGCGGAGAGACTCCGTTTTCGTACACGGGACAGCAAGGCTACGCGCTGATGATGTGTATCGTGCAGCAGGAACCCAAAGCGCTGACGGCGCTGCGTCCAGAGGTTCCGTGGGAACTGACCCAGCTGATTCATCGCATGCTGGCGAAAGATCCTGTTCAGCGTCCATCGATGCGTGAGGTTTTGTCTGCGCTGCGACAGATTGAGCCGAGTGGGTTTGGTCCGCTGCAAGAGGTCTCGCCAAGTCGGGTTGGACTGGAACTTAGTCGTCGCTCGCAGCTTCTGCTGGGCGTTCTGTGTTCGGTGCTGGCTTCTGCACTGGTGTGGTGGCTGTGGCCGGATTCCCAAACGGTGACGTGGCACCTGGACAGCATTCCGTCCGGTGCAGACGTACTGAATCAGTCGGGACAGGTGCTCGGTAGGACGCCGTGGGAAGAGGTGAGAGCGCGCGATATCGGTCACAAAGAGCTGCGTGTTCGTCTGTCTGGATATCGAACAGAGGCACTCCTACTCGACTCTGGACGCGACTATCGGCGCAGCTTGCGGCTTACCAAGTCGGACGGAAGCTCGCCTGATAGTCCGCAATCGACAGCGAGATGATGTGACGTGCTTCATCGGCATCGTAGATGTCGGTGATCTCGACGCGGCGAGCGGTCTGACTGGAACCATTTGGTGCAGGCATGTCCTTGTAGGTCAGAAAGTAGTGACGCAGTCTTTCGATCAAGCTGCGAGGACAATCTGCAATGTGTCGGAAGGCTCCGTACGCGGGATCATCACAGAGCACCGCGAGGATTTTGTCGTCCGCTTCGTTTCCATCAAACATCCGATAACCACCAATCGGACGTGCGTGAACCAGGACTCCGCCGTGGTTGATGGTGCGCTCGCTCAGCACACAGATATCGAGCGGATCACCGTCGCCTACAATGCTGACGCGTGCGGTCTTCTGTGCGGCAAACTCTCCGCAGCGCTGGCCGCAGTACGTCTGTGGGATGAATCCGTACGGAGCCGGGCACTGTGACGAATATTTTTGCGGACGATCCAGTTTGAGGTGGCCGCTACGCTTATCTACCTCATACTTGACGGTGTCAGTTGGCACCATCTCGACGAACGCGGCGACAATGTCAGGCGCGCGCTCACCAGCAGAGATTCCGTGCCAGGGGTGAGCTTGATAGGGAACAACGGGGGTTGGGTGTTGGGGGTCGCTCATGCTCAGTTCTGTCTCAATAGGAATGAAGTGCGGACAGGGGTCCGTGTCCCTTCCTTATCACATTTGGGAGCCCGAGGCTCTCTCGGAACGCTCGTCGAGCGTGCGTTGTGGCTCTGGCTCGGATGTCGAATTCGAAACAACAGTGGGGAAACAAGGACGTTTTTTGCTGAATTGTGCGACAGCACACCGTATCCTCAACTTCTCTCTTCCAAACAGGAGTACCGTTCCATGCATGTAGGCCCACCGCGTCAGCGAAACAGAGTCTTAGGCTGGCTTCTGGCATCTGTCCTTCTGACGATATCGCTTTCGGTCGCAGCGACTGCATCTGCTGCGCCCAAGCTTCGGTTCCAGACCGATGTCAAAGGCGATATTGTGACCATCGGTAACGCGCTGGGTCAGGAATGTCGAACCCTTGATACCAAGGGCGAGACGGTTCCGGTTCCTGTGGTCGGAACGGTTGGTGCGTGTGGTGATGCGATCACTTTGGGAGACAGTGCTCCCGACGTGCTGTGGCGTTCCGAAGACAACTCGGCGCGCGCGGACAACGCGATTCCGATCGATCAAGCGCGTAGCACGGCCGTCCTGGCGATTCCGCAAGGCTCGCAGGTTCTGTATGCACGGCTGTATTGGGGCGGAAACCTGGGGGAAGACATCGCGCTGGCGGCCAGTGCGGTGACGCTGGAAAAGCTGGGCAGCGGTGGCGGTTCTGCAACGCTGGTTCCCAACGCGAACACCGACGTTTCGACGACGGTTGGCGGCGGCGGCGGTCTCGTTTATCAGAGCTCGTACGATGTGACTGCAATTGTGCAGCGCTATGGCATGGGCTCGTACCGACTGAGCAACAGCGTTCGTCGCAGCATCGTCAACCGCGATGAAGACGTTCAGTTCAATGCCTGGTCGATGGTTGTTGTGTATCGCAACGACAAAGAGCCCGTTCGCAACATCGTGATCTATGACGGGCTCGACGCGGTCGACTACGGTCGTTCGGTCAGCCTGGGCGTGATTGGCTTCCGCGTTCCCGAAGGTGGCGTCCCGCAAGGTCGTCTCGGTGTGATTGCCTATGAAGGAGACACCGACAAGAAGGACTCGCTGATGTTTAACAACATGCCGGTGGCGGACGTTCACAATCCGGCAGACAACATCTTCAACAGCTCGCGAACGATGTCGGGCGTGGCGGTTTCCGTCGCGGGAGACCTTCCGCAGCTTACTGGAGCGGCGGGCAGCATGTCGGGTCTGGATCTCGATCAGATCGATATCTCGTCGATGCTGAAGGCCAACGACATCCAGGCTTCGATTCAGGCGAACTCGGTGGATGACGTGTACTTCGTCGGTGCGCTGTTTACGGCGATTCGTAGCCGCAAGCCGGTGATTGATACGACGCTGACTGCGGATCCGGGGGCGGTTCGTCCGGGCGATACCGTGACGTTTACCTCGACGACCAAGAACATTGGTGACGACGAAGGAACTGGCATTGTGATTCGTCACCCGCTTCCCGACGGAATGAGCTACGTGCCGGGCTCGATCGTGTTTGTGAGCGGTCCCGAAGCGTCGCAAAACGGTCCAAAGAGCGACAAGCCGAGCGACGACCAGGCGGAAGTGGTGACCGACCCGATGACGGGCAAGCCGGTGCTGGTGATTCGCATTGGCAAGGGTGCAAACGGAAACCAGGGTGGCAGTCTCTCTCCGACGGATGCTCCGGTGGTGGTGCAGTACAAGCTGAAGACGGAACCGAACGCGATGATGCGGATTCCGACGCAGAGCACGACGACGACGGGCACCGCTGGCAATCCGGCGCTTCCTCCGTCTTCGTTCCCCTCGGGCAACGGTGAGCAGCCGGGCGCTCCGACGGTGGTGAATGTTCCCAACACGACGGCGGATCTGCGCGTGACCGTGACCAAGACCCCGGAGCAGCCGCAGCCTGGTGATCCGGTTCGTTACGGCATCGACGTCACCAACGTGGGCACGGCTGCGGACCCCGGTCCGATTCACGTCACCTTCAAGGTTCCGCCGAGCGGAGTGATTGACTCGGTGACGCCTGGCCCAGGCTGGACTTGTACGCAGCAGGATCGCGTGGTGCGCTGCACCCGTCAGGAACCGCTGAAGCCCGGTGAGTCCTCGCACGCGGTGGACATCTCGGTCCGCAATCCGAATCCGCCCAGCGCGGACAACGAAGTGACTGCGCAGGTTGGTTCCGACGGCGCGATTGATCCGAATCCGGCGGACAACATTTGGAACGAATACGCGGCCAACCGTCGCATCGCCGGTGGTGGCATTGGCTGCTCGGTGGGCACGCACGGTAGCGCTTCGTCTTGGTATGCGCTGGCAGCCATGGCGATGCTCTTGGTCGCTGCGTTCCGTCGCAAACTGCTCGGGCACAGCAAGTAAGGAGCCTTGATCATGACGTTTTTGACTCGTACTTCGCTGTGTTTGCTGTTCGGCGCGCTGTGCGTTTCGTCCAGCGCGCAGGCTCAGCCCAAGCAGGGCTTTGAGCTCAACCGCTATCAGCCAACCGCCGCTGGTGAGTGGTCGTTTGCGGTCGATCATCCCTGGTATTCGTCGACGCGCTATTTCGCAGCGGGTGTGACGCTGAACTACGCGCATGCACCGCTCGTCGCTGGTAGCCAGGAAGTGGATGGCGTCTTCCGCGAGACGCAGTCGCTCATCGACCATCACTTCATTGCGCACGTTGATCTGGCGGGATCGTTCCTGGATCGCGTGCTCATCACGGCGTCGCTGCCAATCGTGCTAGCAAGCAGTGGAGACCCGGCGTTTGCGGCGGGCTCGTCGATTGGAGACCCGCGCATTGGCGCCAAGGTTCGTCTGTACGGTCAGCCGTATCAGAGCGCGTTTTCGGCCAGCTTGGGACTCGACGTGTGGGTTCCGCTGCGTGCGATCACCGACGATCTCGATGTGACCTCGAGCGACCAAGCGGTTCGTCTGCTGCCCAAGCTGATCCTCGGCGGCGTGTGGAAGAAGCTGCTGTGGTCGGGAACCTTGGGCTTTTTGGCGCGCTCGGAAGCAGTGACGGTGGCTCCGGCGGGCTTTGCGTCCACCCTGGGTCGCGCAGCGTCGGAAATCCAGATTGGTCTGTCGGGCGCGTACTACGACGAAGTGCGACGCTTTGCGGTCGGTCCTGAAGTGCTGCTTACGACGGCTGCGACGGGAGAAGACTCCTTTTCGCGCTTCGGAACCAGCTTGGAAATGCTGCTGGCTGGTCACTACAACATCAAGAACATGATTCAGACGGGCCTGGCGCTCGGTGCGGGCTTTGTCCGTCAGCCGGGAACGCCGGACTTCCGCGCGCTGTTCCGACTGGCGTATGCGCCGCTTCCAGAGCGTAAAAACGATCGCGATGGAGACGGAATCCTCGATGCAGAGGATGCTTGTCCAGACGTGAAGGGCATTCGCACGGGCATTGCCGCGACCCATGGCTGCCCGCCGCCGCAAGATCGTGATCGTGATGGAGTGCCCGACGAAGCAGACCTGTGCCCCGACACGCACAAGGGCGCGACGCCTGATCCGCAGCGACTGGGCTGCCCGATGGCTGCACCCGAGCTCGATCGCGATGCCGACGGAATCCTTGACAAGGACGACCTGTGTCCCGATCTGCACAAGGGCGCGGTTCCCGATCCGGCTCGAATCGGCTGCCCGGCCCCGGATACCGACATGGACGGCGTGCAGGATCCTCGTGACCTGTGCCCGATCGTGCCCGCTGGCATGTATCCAGATCCGCAGCGACTGGGATGTCCGCTGCCCGATCGTGACAAGGACTCGGTGCCGGATAAGTTCGATGCATGCCCGGATAAGCCCGGTGCGCCGCATCCCGATCCGAAGAAGAACGGCTGCCCTGGCTTGCTCGAGGTTCGTGGCGGTCAGATCGTCATCCTCAAGCCGGTGTTCTTCGCGACGGACCGAGACGTCATCCTGCCGGAGAGCTTCCCAGTTCTTCAGGCGGTGGCCAACGCGCTCAAGGCGACGCCAGGCATTCGCATGGTTCGCATCGAAGGTCACACCGACAGCCAAGGCGTGCGGATCTACAACGTGGATCTGTCGCAGCGTCGGGCTCGTAGCGTGATGAACTGGCTGGTGCAGAACGGCATTGATGCGCCGCGTCTGTCGGCAGAAGGCTTCGGTCCGGATCGTCCGATCGACACGAACAAGACGATTGCCGGTCGCGCCAAGAACCGTCGCGTCGAGTTCCACCTGGCCGACGGAGCCAACTCCGCGGTTCAGACGAGCTCGCCTTCGCAGTCTGCTCCTGCCACGCAAGCGCCTCCTTCCGCCGCCCAGTAGCGGTCTCGGCTTGGGTCTGCTGCCTGTTATCGGGCAGCGGACCCGGCCAATCTCGCCGCGAACGTCACAAACGGGGCTTGAACCGGCCCCATCATCGTTTATCCTGCCCAGACATGCTTTCGGCGCTGATTCCCTATCCGCAGTTGCCCTCGCTGCCGCTCATCGATGACTCGCTGGCGATTCATCCATTCGGAGTCCTGGTTGCGACGGGTATTTTGGTTGGTGCGTGGCTGACCGTGCGACGCGGCCAAGTCCTTGGGCTCGACGAAGAGAAGGTCAAGAACATGATCTTCTGGTCGGTGCTCACCGGGTTTTTGGTTTCGCACGTTTCTGACGTGCTGATTTATCAAAAACACCCGACGCTGAAGGCGACGGTGATGGCGCTTCTCGATCCTCGCTCGGGTCTGTCGTCGATGGGCGGCTTCGCTGGCGCGGTGCTCGGGCTGTGGATCTGGTGTCGTCTGAACGGAGAGCGCGTGCTGCCCTATGCCGACTCGTTGGCCTATGGACTGGCGACGGGCTGGTTCTTTGGTCGAATGGGCTGCTTCGTCGCGCACGATCATCCCGGCGAGCTGATGGCGCAGACCGATCCGCTCTACTTTCTCGGCGTCGATTATCCGTGTGCAATGGCCCACTGTCCGCCCAAGGGAACCGGCCTGTTTCACATCGGTGCGGAGTTTCGCCGTCACGACATGGGCTTTGAAGAAGGTCTGTTTGCGGCGACGCTGGCGGCGGGCTATCTGCTGTGGGGCATGTTCCGGCCTCGGCTGGGCGTGTTTGTGGCGTCGATTGCGACGCTGTACGGACCGATTCGCTATGCGCTCGATCGGCTGCGGGTGCGGGATGTCGCGGGCGCTGATCCTCGGACGCTGGGTCTGACGCCAGCGCAGTATGCGGCGATCCTGGTGACGCTGATTGGCTTGGTGCTGTGGGTCTACGTGCTGCGCGAGCCAGCGACGGCTCCGGCGCAGAGCGCGGCGTCCGCTCCGAGTGAACCTGCTCCCGTTACGCCCGCTTCGGACGCTTCCCCGGCAGCCGCTGCGGACGAATCTGAACCCAGCTAGGTCAAGCTTGCAGCGATGACACTGGGTGTTTTCGCTGGGCTGTTTTCCACTAGATCCCGCTGTTTTCCGCTGAGTCCCGCCCCAATCGCTACGATTCCGTGATGTTCCGCGCTATTTCGCAGCCGGGCTGAGCAAGAGTCGCTCGTAGTCGTGCACACTGCGCAAGATCGCCTGACTGCTCGTTGCCACAAGGAGCTGCGTATCGGGAAGCTGCTCGCGCAGCATCTGGATGAGTCCTGCTCGCCGCTGCTCGCTCCAGCTTGGTAACGGCTCGTCGACAATCGCAATATCGGGCACCACTTCTCGCAAGGTCAGCTGCGCCGCCAGGTCCAGCACCGCGCGCTCGCTTTCGCTGAGCAAGCTGGCTGGCTGAATCCACTGCGTCTGTCCCAGTGTGCGGAGCGATTCCTTCGTCTCAAGCTGCGCGGGCGCTTGTCCAAGAATCAGCCACGGCTCGTCGAGATCGCTTGCAAACAGCAGGGTGCGTCCCTGCGGATCGAGCCGTGCAAACAGCGTCCGCAGCCGCTGGAGCGCGGGATGCAGCGGCGGGCGAAGACCTTCTTTGCCGAGCCGCAGGCTTCGCCAGGTCAGCTGCTGAAGCTTGGTCTTGAGGTCCAGCGAGCTGCGCGCGCGCAGATACGCAATGCGACCCTTGGGCGGCCATGACAGACGCGGCGGCTCGGCGCTCTGCGTGACCTCGGTCACTGGACGCAGCCACGGTGAGTCAGCGGGACGTAACGACAGCGCGGCACCGACGGGCTTTACCCCATGATCCAGCTCGATGGCGATGCGTGCGCTCGACTGACCCTGCCGAATCAAGCGTGGACCGTACGCTTCGGACAGCATGCTTTCGTCGCCCAGCTCGCAGATCTGCGCCAGCGCGTCGAGCACCGCCGTCTTGCCGCTGCCGCTGTCTCCGAATAACACCGCCTGATCCAGCGCTTGCCCATCGAGATAGCTCATATCGAGCTGCAGCGACGCGAGACAGCGCACGTTTTCCAGCGCGATCCGCCGCAGCCGCACCGCGTTCCCCCAAGCCATTTCTCTAAGGTACTGGAAAGTCCGCTGCTTGGACCAGACGAGCGCTCGGAAAAATGCACGAAATGACCCCTTGAGATGGGTAATCCGAGCCAATGCAGGGGAAATTTCAACATAAAGAATAGCCAAGGCTTCTATGTAGAATTGATGACTGATCAATGTTGATGCGAATTTTGTTGGTTTTGCGTCAGTTTGAAGATGATTTGTGTTGACTGATAAGTGGGTTGTTTGATTGACAAATGGGCAGAGCTTTTTTGCAAAGGACTGCTCCAAATGATGGATGAAATCGAAACAAACGCTGCGCTAGACCCTGAAAAGACCGAAGAACAGCGACGGGAAGAAGAGGAATCAGCACCCGTGAAAGGGCGGATCAAACAGCGTCGTGGCTTTGCGGCGATGGACAAAGATGCGCATCGAGAGCTGGCTCGATCCGGAGGTGTGGCTGCGCATGCTTATGGGCTAGCGCATCGCTTTACGTCAGACCAAGCCAGAGACGCGGGAAAGAAGGGTGGGGCGAAGACCAGTAGCAACCGCTCGCACATGGCGGAAATCGGGCGCAGAGGCGGCTTTGCCAAGCGAGGCTTTCGACAGGACGCACCTCGGCAGCTGCCGGAAGAGGTCCTGCCGACGGTACGGAAGCAGCAGCGAGGGAAGAACAGAAGCGAGCGACGGAGCGAAGAGCCGGTGCCGCAGTCAGGGGGCGAGACGCTGACGGACGATGGTCAGCGCGCCTCGGACATCGCGGAGATAGTAGCGGGCCCGCAGATCCAGCAGCCCGGCTTCGTCGAGATCGCCGCTACGTCCGAGCGCTTGCCGTCGACGAGAGGTCAGCGAAAACGTACAGATCGCGGTCGCGACCGATAGGTTCAGGCTTTCGGAAAAGCCATGCAGCGGAATCGCAAACTCGACATCGCAGAGCGCACGGGCGCTGTCGCTCAGACCGGCGTGCTCGTTGCCCATCAGCAGCGCGATGGGCTTGTGCGGATCCAGCTCGGTGAGCTGCGTGGTGGCTCCGGGAACGGCTGCCGCCAGGGTAAATCCGCGCTGACGCAGGGTCTCCAGTGCGGAATCGGTCGAGGGATGTTCGACGACATCCAGCCACTTGTCCGCACCTTGGGTGACCTTGTCCGATACCCGGAAGCGCTCGCGCGAGGCAATGATGCGGACCTCACGAAGGCCCATCGCTTCGCAGCTTCGCAGCACCGCGCCGCCGTTGTGGGGATCGTGCAGATCCTCGAGCACGACCACCACGCCAGACAGACGAGACGCAGCCACTTCATCGATTCGCGCCGCTCGACGTTCATCAACGAGCGGACGAAGCAGCTCGATGATGGCTTGCGGCGATGCGATCGCGAGCGCGGCTTCTTCGTCGCTTCGTCCCTGCGGCGTAAACTCGGTTCCGTAATAGCGCTGCGGCAGGATGCCGACCAGCTTGGGCTGGGGACGGGCCATGGACTACAGCACGAGGTCTTCGAAGTGCGTAAGCTGTCGGAACGCGCGGAAGCGGTTGTCGATGATCGGATGGGTCAGCGAGCGGAACCGATCGAGGCTGAAGTCTTCGCAGCAGAAGCTGGCCATGGTGCTGCCGCAGATCATGGCGCGACGGACGATGCTGCCGTCGAGATGCCCGCCTTTCCAGGTGCGCGACAGGTAGCCCATAAAGCCTCCGGCGAAGCTGTCTCCCGCGCCGGTTGGATCGACCACTTCGGTGAGCGGCAGCGCCGGGGCGGCGAAGATGTGCTCTTCGTGAAACAGCAGTGCGCCCGCATCGCCACGCTTGACGACGACGTTCTTTGGTCCGAGTCGCTGAATCGCTTGCGCGGCATGCACCAGGTTGTGCCGTCCCGACAGCAGGCGCGCTTCCTCGTCGTTGAGGAGCAGAAAGTCCACGCGTCGCAGCACTTGCAGCAGCGCTTCTCGGCTGCCGTTGATCCAGAAGTTCATCGTGTCGAGTCCGACCAGCTCGACGTTTTTCATCTGATCGAGCACGCGAAGCTGGAGCACCGGATCGATGTTGCCGAGGAACAGCAGGCGCGCCGACGCATGCGCAGGGCTGAGCTTGGGTTCAAAGCCCGCGAACACGTTGAGCTGCGTGTCGATCGACGTGCGCTTGTTGAAGTCGTCGGAATAGCGTCCGTGCCAGCGGAAGGTCTTGCCGGAGTGGCGCTCGATGCCTTGGGTGTCGACGCCGAGTCGTCCCAAAAACTGGCCGTGCTCTTCGGGAAAGTCTTCCCCGACGACTGCAACCAGGCCAACCGAGGTCAAAAACGAGCTGGCTGCCGTAAAGTACGATGCAGAGCCGCCCAGGACTTCAGTCCGAGTGGCCGCTTGGGTCTCTACAGTATCGAGAGCAACCGAACCAACGACGAGCAGATCAAGCTGAGAACTCAAGGGTGCTCCTTGTGGCCGAAGCCAAACAACGGGTGTCGCGCTACGTCCATCATCCCTTATGCGGGCTGCGGAGTGGTGCGACCGATGATGAGCTGAAGACGCGCATGGTCTTGCGGCGAGATATCGTGGGTCATGATGGCGTTGTCCGTCGCTCGACTACACGCACAAGTCCGAGGCGGCTTTTTGCCAAGCAGCAGTGCGGCACGACGGACCACTTCACGCGCCAGCGAGACATTTCGCTTGAGCACCGCGACGACGGCATCGACGGTGACGGCCTCTTCTTCTTCGCGCCAGCAGTCGTAGTCGGTCGAAAGTGCCAGCGTCGCATAACAAAGCTCGGCTTCACGGGCCAGCTTCGCTTCGGGCAGCGCCGTCATGCCGATGATGTGAGCGCCCCACGAGCGATACATGTGCGACTCAGCGCGCGTCGAAAACGCCGGACCTTCCATCACGACGAGCGTGCCGCGCGGATGAACCGTGGTTCCGCAGCCTTCGACTGCACCGAGGAGAACATTGCGCAGCTCGTGACAAAATGGCTCGGCGAACGAGACGTGACCGACGACGCCTTCACCGAAGAAGCTGCTGCGACGTGCTTTGGTTCGATCGATCAGCTGATCGGGCAGCACGACGTGACCGGGAGCGATCTCTTCGCGCAGCGAGCCAACCGCTGACACCGACAGGACGTACTCGGCACCAAGCTGCTTGAGCGCGTGGATGTTGGCCGCGTAGGGAACTTCACTCGGCGTCAGACGATGTCCGCGTCCGTGCCGAGGCACAAACACCAACCGAACGTCATCCAGATCGCCAACGATCAGCTTGTCTGACGGTGCACCGAACGGCGTCTCAACCGCCTGTTCATGAACGTTTGTGAGCCCCGAGAGCTCGTAGAGACCGGAACCACCGATAACGCCAATCACTCTGCGTGCTGACATGCGGGGGCGCTTCTAACACACAGCGGAAAGCGAGGTCAACGCGGCAGCGCGGCTGGCGCGACCCATGTGGCAGAATGTACTGATGACGACACCGAAGACCGATTCCGGCAAAGAAGCGAGTGAGCAGCGGGCGGCGACGCAGCTTCGTCCGGTGGCTGAAGGCTTTGATCTCGACGGGCTTTCGCAGCGGGCAAGCGACACGGTGCAGCTTCTTCAGCGTGAGATCTGCGCGACGATCGAAAAACTCGATGGAAGTGCGACGTTCCGGCTCGATTCCTGGCAGCGCTCCGGTGGTGGCGGTGGACTCACGGGCATCTTGAGCGACGGTCGCGTCTTCGAAAAAGCGGGCGTCAATACCTCGGTGGTTCACGGTGAGCTGTCCAAAGAGATGCAGAGCTCTCTGCCCGGCGACGGAGCGAGCTTCTTTGCGACCGGGGTTTCGCTGGTGCTTCATCCGCAAAATCCGTATGTTCCGACGACGCACGCCAACTTTCGCTTTCTTCGTCGTGGACGGACGGCCTGGTTCGGTGGTGGCGCGGATCTGACGCCGTACTATCCGTTTGTCGAGGACGCAGCGCACTTTCACCGTCAGCTCGCGCACGCTTGCGACCGGCACGATCCGCGGTTTTATCCGCGCTTCAAAGCCTGGTGTGATGACTACTTTTATCTACGTCACCGTCAGGAAACTCGTGGCGTGGGCGGCATCTTTTTTGACTATCTGCAAGCCGACGATCCGCAGGTGCTGCCGTTTTGGGAAGCCGCTGGGCAGGCGTTTTTGCCCGCGTATGTTCCGATTGTGGAGCGTCGCAACGATCTGCCGTTTGGCGAGCGTCAGCGACGGTTTCAGCTGTATCGACGCGGACGCTATGTCGAGTTCAACTTGCTCTACGATCGCGGGACGGTGTTCGGGCTACGCACCGACGGACGAGTTGAGTCCATCCTGATGTCTTTGCCGCCGCTTGTGCGCTGGGATTACGACGTGCATCCCGAGCCAGGCAGCGAAGAAGCGCGTCTGTCGGACTTTCTACGTCCGCGTGACTATCTGCGCGAGGTCGCTGGATCATGAAAAAGCTGGGGTTGACGACGTGGATCTTGATCGCGCTTGTTGCGGGATCTGCCGTCGGTGCGTATCTGGGCGGACACTTGGGCGTGACGCCTCCGGATTTTTTGCCGAAAGCGTCGTCGCTGGAGTGGATGTCCAAGACGTTCATTCGGCTGATCAAAATGCTGGTGTCGCCGATCATCTTTTCGACGCTGGTTGTCGGACTGGCGGGCGCGGGTGACAAGCACATCGGACGGCTGCTGCTCAAGGCGCTGTCGTGGTTTTGGCTGGCGACGGCGGTGGCGATTGTGATTGGGCTCGGTGTGGCCAATACGCTCAAGCCTGGGCTCGGTGCAGTCGGGGGAACGGGCAGCTTTCCGACGCCAGCGAGCAAGCCGTTTTACGAACAGGTGGTCCCGACCAGCCTGATCGACGCGATGGCAAACAACGCGATCTTGCAGCTGGTGTTCTTTTCGGTGCTGTTTGCGATGGCGCTGGTTGCGATTGGTGACAAAGGCAAGCCGGTGCTGGCGGTGCTGCAAGGCGTCGCGGAAGCGATGTTCAAGCTGACGGAATACGTGATGCGGTTTGCGCCGCTCGGTGTGTTTGCTGCGATGGTGGTTGCCGTCGGGACACAAGGTCCGGGCGTGATGGTTCAGCTGGGGAAGCTGGTGCTGGCGCTGTATGTTGCGCTGCTCTTGTTCGTCGCTGCGCTGCTGGTTGCGATGAAGCTCCTCACGGGGATTCGGATCGGTCTGGTGCTGCGCGAGCTTCGTGAGCCGCTGCTCCTTGCGTTTTCGACGACCAGCTCGGAATCGGCGCTGCCCAAAGCGATTGCGACGATGGAACGGCTTGGCGTCCCGCCGCACATCGTCGGGTTTGTGCTGCCTGCGGGCTATAGCTTCAACCTGGATGGCTCGACGCTGTACTTGGCGCTGGCGTCGCTGTTTATCGCGCAGGCCACGGGAAAGTATCTGTCGCCGGGAACGCAGCTAGAGATGATGCTGACGCTGCTCGTCGCAAGCAAAGGTGTGGCTGCGGTGCCTCGCGCGTCGCTGGTGGTGCTGGCTTCGACGTGTGCGACGTACGGTCTGAAAGTGGAGTGGATTGCGACGATCCTGGGCGTCGATGCGGTGATGGACATGGCGCGGACGATGGTGAACGTGCTTGGCAACTGCATGGCCTCGATCGTCGTCGGAAAGTGGGAGCGTGTGATTCCACAAGACGCACCGCTGTACACCGGACAGCTGCCCAGCGCCTCGGCGCCAGCGACGGACGCTTGAGAAGGTCTGACCGCTTCGCTACCGTGTTCGCATGTGCAAAGTGAAGCTGTGGGGTGTGCCGCTGCTGCTTCTGCTGCTCTTGTCCTTTGGGGGAGAGTCAGCGCAAGCGAAGCCGTCACCGACGATAGCGGTCATGCCGTTTCGCGATCTGACGGGCAAGGGCAAGTCTCACATCGGCGAAGCGATTCGCGAGGTGGTGGCGAGCGATCTCAAGAGCCTGTCGGGCGTGCGGATTGTCGAGCGTGGCAGCCTCGATAAAGTGCTCAAAGAGATGCGTCTTCAGTCGAACCTCAAAGAGGTGGAAGACGACACGGCGGCCAAGCTGGGCAAAGTCGTCGGCGCGTCGGTGATTGTGATCGGTGCGTTTCAAGAAGAGTCGTCGCTGATTCGTCTGACTGCTCGCTTTGTTCGGGTGGAGACGAGCGAGATCATTGGCAGCGCGAAAGTCGACGGGAGCATCAAGCAGTTTTTCCGTCTGCAAGATCGGGTGACGGCGGAGCTTTTGCGATCGTCGGGGCTGCCGCAGCTTGCCAAGCAAGTGGTCGACGGGACTGAGCAGCGACCGGACCTAAAGACGCTGGATGCGCTGGATCTGTACGGACAGGCGGCGGTGGCGGAATCGGACGAGCAGCGCGTGGTGCTGTTGTCGTCGGCGCTGGCGATCGATCAGAACTTTTCCTATGCGACCAAGGATCTGGCGGCGCTCGAGGATCGGATGCGTACGTATCAGGCCGAGCAGAAGCGTGCGACGGATGCGCGGGTCGAGACGCTGCGCAAAGAGCTGGCGAGTACGACGGACCGACAGAAAATCGACGCGCTGACGATGGAGCTTATGCGACTGCTTCAGGCTTCTCGGCGGTTTCATACACTGCGACGAGAAGCACGCGCGTACTTGGAAGGGATTGCGCCGGGCTCGCCGCTGACGAGAGCGTTTGAAGAGACGTCGCTGATGCTGGCCAGCACGAGCATGCAGCTTCGGGACTGGGACTCGGTTCTGCGCGACGGAGAGTCGTTTATGCAGCGCGCGTCGAGTAGTTCATTTTTTGAGCCGGTTCGCCAGATGGTGACGCAAGCGATCGAGCAGAAACGGCAAGCGTCCGAGGGAAAACAGAAAGTGGTCGATTTTCTGAAGGCGCATCCGGGCGTGGTGAGCTGGGACTTGTGTCAGCTGGCGAGCGTCTATTCGTCCAATCATCAGTTTCGCGAGGCGCAGCGTCTGTTTGAAGCGTGTCAGCGCGTCAGTGAAAAGCCGACGATCTCGGCGGTGCAAGGGCTGCTCATGACCGACATGATGCTGGGCGATTTTGCGTCGATGCAGCGACACCTGAGCGAAGCCGAAAAGATCGACTTTGCGACGGCGCGGACGATGAAGACGACGTACTCCGTGATGATTCCAAGCGACTAGGAGCAGGCGATGCGGACGTTGGCAAAGACTGTTTGTGCGCTGGCTCTGCCGTTTCTACTCGCTGCGGAGAGTCAGGCTCC
This sequence comes from uncultured Myxococcales bacterium, assembly GCA_937868485.1. Taxonomy (GTDB): domain Bacteria; phylum Myxococcota_A; class Polyangia; order Palsa-1104; family JAEUJZ01; genus JAEUKA01. Next base: position 27,195 of record CALMML010000382.1, read on the forward strand.
CGACGAAGGTCGAGCGATCTTGGCGGAGCGCGACGCGCTGATTCAGAAGATCGCAAATGGCGAGGACTACGAGCGCAGCGTCAATCGGTTCATCGAGCTGAAGAAGCGCTTTGAAAAGCTGGTCGTCGAGCTGAAGCTCAAACCCGACGGCGCACCCATCGATCGTCAGCGACTGGCGATGGAAAAGCAGCATCAGTATCAGCGAACGCTCGATTTTCGCGTCGGTGAGCAGTGCCCGATGAACATCGATCCAGAAAAGCGTCGAAACGGCGAGGGCGGATCGGTGTTTCGTGCGGACTTTGGCAAGATCGTCGCGAAGAAGACGGTCAAGATTCCGGCCAAGTCGGGCTTCGATGAAGACGAGCAGATCGATGCGTTTCAGATCGCCTCGACGAAGTCCGGCCTGGTGGCATTCGGTGCCAAAGAGATGAAGACCCACGACGGCAAGCCGTTTACAGGCAGCGTCGGGGATACTGTGTTTTTGTGCTTCGCCAGCGTGTCCAGCCATGGCTCGGGCAGCTATCTGCCAGCAGAGTTTCGCGACCGCGTGCTCGGGTCGGGCTTTGCGTCGCGCATCAAGGGTCCGCCGCGCATCGCGTTCAAGACGAAGTGGAACCCGATTCATCTTGTCGGACGAAGTCTGCTGCGCTCGGTGGCGCGAGAAGGTCGCTGGCCGCTCGACGACGGCGTGACGGTGCTCAGTCACCTGTTCATCGAGCGAGACCTGGGAAGCGGACGCTACGAAATCAGGCTCGATGAGCCGCACTCGCTGGGACGCGCGTCGGAGCTGACGTTTTTGCTCGACGTACCGAGTGGACTAAAAGGTCGCGAACGACTGGGCACAGGTGAGTGGGTGTGGGTTATCATGTCGCGCCCTGTGATTGACAAGCAGCTTCGTAAGCTCATCCTCACCGCCGAAGACTTGGAAACAAGCTACGTCGATGCCGTCGATGAGCCCAAGTAGGTGCAAGCGATCCGCTGCTGCAACACCTTGCCAAGTGAAAGCCCATGCCGCGCATTACGTTTGAGCCGTTAGGCAAGACCATCGACTGTGGAGCGGATGAGACCGTGTTCGTCGCGGCTCGTCGCGCTGGAATCCTGCTTCCCACCGCGTGCGTAGGCCGAGGCTCGTGTGGTCTGTGCCGCGTCAAAGTGGTGTCCGGTGAAGAACAGCTGCCGCCGGTATCCAAGGCTGAAAAGTTTCATCTGGGAAACACCTACTTCATCACCAAGCTGCGGCTTGCGTGTCAGCTCACCGCCACGGGGGATGTCACGCTGCAAATTCCAGACGCCATCGGTAAGAAGCTGCCGACGCTGTCTGGAAAGTAGCGATCGGCTCGCTCGACAAAGGAAACGCGGATGAAGAAAGCCGACTTGGTGAGCAGTCTGTCGCAGAAGCACAAGCTGCCTCGACACAAGAGCCAAGAGATCATCGAAGACCTGTTTGAAGAGCTGTCGCAGGCGCTGGAACGCGGCGACAAGATCGACCTGCGTGGCTTTGGAACCTTTAGCGTGCGACGGGCCAAAGCACGGATCGGACGAGTGATTGCGACGGGGGAACGTGTAGACATTCCTGCGCGTAGCATTCCTGATTTTCGTCCCGGCAAAGAGCTGCTGGCGCGCTGCAATTCCTCTGCATCGGCAGCACAAGACACCACAGCGGGGCCAGCTTCGGCCAAGTCAATTTCCGACGGTGAACTGTCTTCCAAACCCGCGACTTTGCTCCCCGTCCGAAGAGCCGAACAAGATCGCCAAACTCTGTGATAGAGTAGTCAGGTGGCCAAGTTAGGTCCCGGCGCAAAGGTCGGGGATCAGTTTCACCTCATCCGTAAGATTGGCGAAGGCGGCTGCGGCGAGGTTTTCCTGGCGGAGCAGACGACGCTCGGCAGGCATACGGTCGTCAAGCTGATGCACCCGGAGCTATCACGCGACGCTTCCTACGTGGAGCGTTTCCGTCGAGAAGCCCGGCTTGCGGCCCGTCTTATCCATCACCATACCGCAGCGATTTATGCCTTCGGTGAAACGCCCGACAAGGTGCTGTGGATCGCGATGGAATACATTGAGGGAGAGAGCCTGCACAACGTGCTCGCTCGTGAGTCGCCTCGGCAGATCGCCGAGCTACTCAATCCCGTTGCGGATGTACTCGATCGCGCGGCGTCGATGGGGATCATTCACCGCGACGTCAAGCCCGACAACATCATGGTTGCGCCAGACGGTGACGGACGACGAGCGGTCTTGCTCGACTTCGGTCTGGCCCGTCCGATGGAAGACAACGACAAGCTCACTGCGGTGGGCGTTGCCGTCGGGTCGCCAACGTATATGAGCCCGGAGCAGGTCTTTGGTCCGACGGTGGATGCCGCGACAGACCGCTACGCGCTCGGTGTGATTTTGTACATTGCCGTCGCCAAGAGGCCGCCGTTTAAGCACGAAGATCGTGTCCAGCTCGTGCTGATGCACAAGCGAAATCCGGTGCCGCCGCTGAACACGTTTGTGCCGAGCATTCCCGTCGGTCATCCGCTGGATCAGTTTTTCCAAAAAGCGATGGCCAAGCAGCCCGGCGATCGGTTTCCGTCGGCGCGGACGTATGTCGAAGAGTTTGTGCGGGCGATGGATTCCCAGCCGCTGCCCATCTTCGGTGAGTCGGGACGTTCGTCGACGAGCGGACTGCGGCAAGCGGATGTTCCTCGTCCGGCTTCTCCGCCTCCGACGGCTGCCCCGGCTGCACCGCCGCCTCCGCCGCAGCGTCGACCCGGTGCGCCACCTCCGCCGGTTCCTGGCGCGATTCGCGCGACGCAGCCGCCTGCGCAGCTTGCCAAGATTGAACCGATTCAGCCGGCTCCCCAGGCACTTCGTTCGACGATACCGGCGATGGCTGCAATTGATCTCGGAAACCGAGGCGAGCAAGCTGCCCGAACCGAGCCTGCCAACGCGCGCAGCATCGAAGGGTGGGGCGCTCGCAAGCCCGCTCCGGCAGCGGCTCAGCCGATGCAACCCGTCGCTGCGACTGTGTCTCCGCAAGCCGAAGCGCCCAGCTCTGCGCAGGGACATCGTCGCTTGCTGGCGTTCGTCGGAAACTCAGGGGAGGCGCTGGATATTTTGTCGGCGCAGCAAGTCCTGCTCGGCAAGCATCGCGACTGTGACATTGTCTGCCGCGCGTTTCCCTCGCCGGACAATGACTCCATCACCCACGGTGTGAGTCGTCAGCATGCGCGACTGCTGATCGTAAACGGCAAGCTGCTTATCGAGGATCTGCGCAGCCTAAACGGAACCTTCGTCGACGATCGACGCTTGGCGCTGGGTACGCAGGTGTCTTTGTCCGACGGTCAGCTGATTCGGCTCGGGCCGGTGCTGACGCTGGAAGTGCGGCTGCTCAAAGGGGGCGGGGCGCTGCTGCGACGAGTCGATGACTATCACGGCAACTTCCCAGCGACGCTGCTGACCTGGAAAGAGTTTGCGCTGGGCGATCCGGTGATTGGCCTGGTGCCTCCGAGCGCGGACTCGGCGGTGCGCTGGGGTTCGATGCGCGTTCATGGCGACGGTCAGGATCTGTGGTGGTACGGACCCCAGGCTGTGCTGTGGCAGCGAGGCGGTCGTAGCATCAGCGGCGCACAAGCGATCCTTCCCGGCGACCGGCTGACCCTTGGTGCGACAACCATCGAGTGGGACGAAGGCCAAAAGCCCGGTCTTACCTGATTACGCAAGTCCCTGCATCGGTCCGGTGCCGTCATCTCCAAACTTACCGACCGGAACACCCACCGCGTTCAAGATGCTGGTGTACAGGTTGGCGATGGGCTCGCTGCGACGAATGTGTCGTCCTGGCTTGACCGCGCCCGACAGTCGACCAGCCAGCAGGATGGGCAGGTTGCTGTGATCGTGTGAGTTTCCGTCGGCCACTTCGCTGCCAAACATCACCAGCGAGTGATCGAGCAGCGACGCGCCATCCTCCTCTTTTACCGTCTGGAGCTGCTGGAGCAAGTACGCAAACTGCGCCACTTCCCAGGTATCGATGGTCTGAAGCTGCGCTTGGATCTCGGGCTGGTTGCGATGGTGAGACAGCTCGTGGTGCGCACCTTTGACGTCGGGCAGAAAGTCATACGGCCTGCCGGATCCACCGTTTCCGAGCATAAACGTCATCACCCGCGTCAGATCGCAGCGCAGCGCCAGCACCATCAGGTCGCTCATCATCTTGAGCTGCTCGCCAAGTCGCACATCGTCCGTCGGAGGCATCGGCGCATCGCAGCTGCCATTCATCGTCGCCAGCCGCTGCTCGACATCGCGCACCGAGTGCAAATATTCGTCGAGCTTGTCGCGATCGCTTCGTCCCAGCCGTCCGCGCAGCGACTGCGCATCACGCATCACAAAGTCGAGCACGCTGCGCCGATGTCGCGTTCGCTTTTCCTGCGCATCTTTGCCTTTGGTTCCGTCGGAAAACAGCAGATCGAACAGCAGCTGCGGTCCGGCAATCTTGGCAAGCGGCGTCTTGGGTCCAATCCACGAAATGTTCTGGCTGTAGGCGCACGAATAGCCCGAGTCACAGCCGCCCACCGACGCGCCACCTTCCATCCCGAGCGGCAGCGACGCAAATCGCGTTCCTTGTCCCAGCTTGCTCGCCGCCACCTGATCCGCCGACACACCGAGCTTTAGCTCTGTCTCGCTTTTGAACGCGTGGGTGCAGGTCAAAAACGCGCTGGTTCCCCCGGCATGATCGCCCGCTCCGTCGGGACGCCCCGGCAGATTGCTCAGCCCAGAGATCACGAGCAGCTCGCTCTTGAGCTTGTCGAGCGGCTTGAGGATCGGCGTCAGCGCGTAGTCGGTACCTTCGCTCGACGGAGTCCACGCCGGCATGTGAATCCCGTTTGGCACAAAGTAAAACAGCAGTCGCTGCGGCGCTTTGGTGACGGCGCGCGCCGACCGAGGCAGCAGGCTTTCAAACAGCGGCAGCGCCAGCATGGCACCGCTTGCTCTCAGAAACTGTCGTCGAGAAGCTTGCATGGGATGGCTCATGGCGTGGCTCCTTCTTCTGGCTCACCGCGACGGGACACAAACGCATCAGACTGAATCAGCGAGAGCACCAGCTGACGCATCGCGCCACCAGCCGCGGTCAGCGACGAGGTCAGCGCTTCGACTCGTCCTTCGTCGGTGTCCGTCGGTGCACGACCAATGGCGTAGGTAAACAGCTTGCGAACCGCACAGCGCAGAAGCCGTGGATCTTGTGCAATCAGCGACGACAGCTCCTCGGAACCAGTGAAGGTCTTTCCGTTTTGTAGCTCTCCCGACGAGTCAATCGGCAGACCTTCATCCTTCGTGCGGAACTGTCCGACGGCATCGAACGACTCCAGACCGAAGCCGAGCGGGTCCATCAGCTTGTGACAGCCTGCGCACTCGGGCTTGCGACGGTGCTCTTCCAGCTTCTGACGAAGGCTGCCGCTGCTCATCGTGCTGCCCAGCTCTGTGGTGACACCCGGTGGTGGTGGCGGCGGTGGCGAGCACAGCAGCTGTTCCAAGATCCACTTGCCACGCTTGACCGGCGACGTGCGTCCCGGATACGAGGTCATCGTCAGCACGCTGCCTTGCGTCAGCAGCCCTTGACGCGGTGTTCCCTGAAGCTGCGTCGCTTCCCACTTCACCTCGGGCGGCGGCCCCGGAATGCCGTAATAGCGCGCCAAGTCCGTCGTCAGATACGTCAGCGGCTCGGTGAGCAGCTTGTGCAGACCCAGCTCGCGACTGCCGAGCAGCGGCAAAAACTCCCGTACAAACAGCTTCGTCTCTTGCTTCATCTCTGCGCGCAGTCCGTCGGTAAACTGCGGAAAGCGCTTCACATCCGGCGACGCCGAGTCCAGCCCGTCGAGCGACAGCCACTGACTGGCAAAGCGCGACAGCAGCGTCTCTGCCTTTGGATCGTCGAGCATCCGACGGACTTGATCAACCAGCACGCTCGAATCAGCGCTCAGACGAGACTGCTCGGCCAGCCGCAGCAGCTCATCGTCGGGCATGCTGCTCCACAGAAAGTACGAAAGCCGCGTCGCCAGCTCAAAGTCCGTGAGCTTATGCGGTGTCAGCGACGAAGGATTTTCATCCAGCTCGACGCGATACAAAAAGCGTGGCGACAGCAGCACCGCAAGCAGCGCCGGACGCAGGCCCGACACAAAGTCATCGCCTTCGCTCCAGGCTGACTCGCTCAGCGTGCGCAGCTCGCGGACTTCTTCGGGCGATACGCTCCGACGGAATGCACGACGAGCCAGCCTCGCGACGATCTGATCTGCACAGCTTCGCCACTCCGACGGATCTGGCGTGCTCGGCATGCAGGTGATGACGCGACGACGCAGGCTGTTTTCCGGGCTCGCGCTCGTTGGTCCGGTCAGTCGAAACCAAAACACCCCGAGGTTTCGATCCAGCGTCTTTTTCGGATCCTCGTCGGGAACATACAGATCATTGCCGAAGCCGAAGCTCACCATGTGCGTTCCGGCGGTCAGGCTCAGCTCAAACGAAACCGTCTGCGGACTGGCTTCCACCGCTGTGACAGACACCGTGCGAACCGTGGTTCCGTCGACGGCAAAGACCATCTGCGCTGGATCGGGCGGAGCTTGATCGCCAAACGCGCTCGCCGCGATCTGATAGCTGCCGGACTGCGGAACTTCCACGCGCAGCGGCATCTGCGCATTCGAGGCAAAGAAGATGTGATTTCTTCGTCGGTAACGCGCTTCCACATCGCCAACTTGGAGCGCCACGCTCAGCGGATATCCGTCGGGACGAAGCACTTCATCGACCAGTGACTCGGCGGCGCGCAGATAGCGCTCGACGTGAGGCGCTGACACGCTGAGCACTTGCGCGACGTTGTCGAAGCCAAAGCCAATGTCGTCCGACGGAAACTGATCGGCGGGACGCTGGCTGGTGCCGAGCAGATCGCGCACGGTGTTGTTGTACTCGTCGCGATTCAGTCGATGCAGCGTCACGCGACCGGGATCGGGCTCCGCCTCTTTGGGCGAGCACGCCGACAAAGGACCAAGTCCCAGAAGCGAAAGGAGCCAAGCGCGCCAGCGACTCTGCGTGATCATCGTCCCTACCTCCGACTGGCGGATGTAGCGCGGCGGACAGCGTGCGGACAAGCCCAGGAATTGCAGAATTCGCAGCGAGCGCACAGTCTCACGGCGAGCGAATCAGCGAGGCTGGGACTTACAGCGACGAAGCCGGACGCGACGGCAGCGCAAGCTGAGCGGTGGGCGCGCTGACTTGGCTTTGCTCTCGACGGAACACTGCATTGTACTGACGCAGCGACTGCTGCTGATGCTGGCGATACGACACGAGCGCTTCGTACTGCGCACGATGCGGACCACAGCCGAGCCGCTTGCGCTCTCCCGGATCGCTCTTGAGGTCATACGTCCAGCACGACCCGTCGCGCAGCGAGATCTGGAGCTTTATCAAGTCTTGGCTTATCGACGACGACGTATCTTCGTTTCCGTACAAAAAGATGTATTTGCGACGGAAGCGATCTTGGAACAGCGACTCACCTTGGACATGCTGCGGATCGTACTTTTGACCCAGCGCGTCGAGCAGCGTCGGCAAAAAGTCAACGTGACTGGTCGGCTCGGTCACCACGCGCGGCGCAAACAGCTTCGGATGCAGGATGAGCGCCGGTGTTCGGTAGTTTTCATTAAAGCTCTGTCGAGAGTGCGTGTAGTTGTGCGGATGCTGTCCGAACGCTTCGCCGTGATCGCCCGCAATCACAATCACCGTCTTGTCGAGCAGCCCCAGCTCGTCCGCTTTTTTGTAGATCCGCTCAAGCTGTCCGTCGAGATAGTGCAAGTTGTTGTAGTACAAGTGAATCGGCCTCGTCGGTGGCGTGACGTGCGATTCCTTTCCGTAGTCGGGATACGGCCAGTGCGCCAGGAAGCTGTAATAGACCGCGACAAACGGCTCTTTGCGCTGCGCAGCGACGGACAGCTTCTGCAAAAACACCGACACCGTCTCGGCTTCGTCGCGCGCGTGGGCTCGTCCTCCGGGCGCGTTCTTGCGAATCGGCAGGTTGTGATACCCGACGAGATCCGAAAAGCCGCTGTGCAGCATATACGCGTGCGGGAAGTACCAGTCGAGCGACGCGGGCGTCACCAAAAAGCGCTGATACTGCGACGGAAGATAGGTCGATAGCGACGGCAAATAGATGTCTTTTCGCACATCCCAGATGCCTACTTCGGGCATCACGTACAGGCCCGACATCAGCGAAAAGATGCCGCGCGGACTCGAGTTTCCCGCCGAGAAGTGGTTTTGCAGCCACAGTCCTTTGTCACACAGCGAGCGCAGAAACGGCATCGCCAGCTTTCCGTTTGGCAGCGGCGACAGCGCATAGTCCGCGCCCGTGCTTTCCAGCAGCAGCACAATCACATTGAGCGGCTCTTGAGACGGACTGGGCTTTTTCTTGTGAATCGGTCGCTCGGCGTTGGAATAGACAAACTGCGACGACAAAAGCGCCATCGTCGGTCGTTTCGCATCCACCGGCAGCGCCAGGCTGGCACTGGTGTCTTCTTCGGCTTGCTGCGCGTCGGGAGCCTGCTCAAGCTGCGGATCTTCACCCGCTTCGTCTGGCGATCTCTGTCGGGTTGCGGCTGCGGCCACCGACACTCCGACGTGCGGCATCGTGCTCTGCGTCCGTCGGTGATTCCATAGCTCTGTCGCCACAAAGCCAAGCGGATGATGCAGCAGCGCTTCTTGCATCGGAGCCGCCGGAACGCGCAGCGCCCACGTCAGCAGTCCCACCGTCAGCACGCCGATTCCGCCCGCGACCACAAGCCGCGTCACCCGATGCAGCGTCTGCGCCAGATAGATCAGCCAAAAGCCACCAAGCGGCAGCAGCAGATACGGCAATTCACTGCGCGGCAGCAGCGCCCACGACTCACGGATCGCCGCCGGATCGAGCGATTCCTTCAGCAGCGTCAGCGTCAGCCCCGAGTGCATCGCCACGATCGTTCCGTGCTGCGCCTGCGAAAGCATTCCGCACAGCAGCAGCAGCACGCTCAGCAGCCCAAGTCCCAGCCGTCGCTGCCACGACGCGCGCAGCAGCAGACCCAGCCCGATTCCCCCAAGCCACACCACCGCAGCCACGCTCACCGATAGCAGCGCATCGCTTCCGAGCTGCCGAAACAAGTCCGCTTGCGTCACGGGCTCGTCGGCCCACTGCATCGGATCTTGGATCGCACAGAGCAGCCGCAGACGATAGCCATACGATCCCGCGAGCAGTGCGCCGAGCATCGCCAGCGCCACGGAAAGCCCTGGCGCAAGCTGCTTGTGCGAACGCTGCGCGACCGACCGCATCGTCTCTTTATTTTCGCCTAAAACGACGGGCTTTTTGCTAGCGACGCTCACGACGACGGCGAGCCACGCTGCGCATCGTGACATCTTGGGCCAGCGCTGCCTCATCGCTTGTGGCGGCTACATCGTCGCTGGCATCGCTGATGTCATCGATCGGAACTTCGCCGCTTCGCTCGACCACCGGAACATCATCGTCAGCCGTCACAGCGGCCACCACCGGA
>CALMML010000383.1 GCA_937868485.1 uncultured Myxococcales bacterium
AGCCGGATAACATCTTTCTCGTTGAGCAGGATGGGCAGACGGACTTTGTGAAGATTGTCGACTTTGGCATCGCGACCAATCGGGGGACGGCGGTGAAGGTCGACTTGAATCAGCTGTCGGCGGAAAAGCTCGGGGCGGAAGCGCATCGGGCGATGAAAGAGCGGCACACGATGCCGGGCATGGTGCTCGGGACGCCGCAGTACATGTCGCCGGAGCAGACGCAGGGCTTTGAGCTGGACCCGCGCACGGATCAGTACGCGCTCGGCTGCATCATGTACGAGATGCTGACGGGCATCGTTCCGTTTGACGACGCGAGCTTCCTGACGGTGATGTTCGGACATGCGTCGGCGCCGGTGCCTCCGATGCGCAAGCGGCTGCCGAGCATTGTGCTATCGGAGTCGCTCGAAGCGGTGGTGATGAAGACGCTGTCGAAGGAGCCGTCGGCGCGCTATCAGTCGATGCGCGACCTGGAAGCGGCGCTCCAGACAGAGATCGACAAGCTGACACCGGGCGGCAGACAGTCGCAGGTGCAGATCCAGGTGGTCAAAAAGGGCTGGCCACTGTGGGCGCTGATGGCGACGGTGTGGGGCACGCTGCTGGTGGTCGGTGCGGCGTCGCTTACGGGCTACGTGATCTACAAGCGGCAGAAGCAGGCGGCGCACGATGAGAGCTTGGCGGCGACGACACGGCTGCTCGAAGCGCGGCAGCAAGCGGTGGAGCTGCTGAAGCGGGATCTGGCGGCGCAGACGGTGGAGCTGCGCAGCGGGGCGCTCAGTGGGCTGGCGGAGACGCGCGATGGGACGCTGCTGCCGGCGCTGCTGCCGCTTCTGTCGGATGCGGATGTGCGGGTGCAGATCAAAGCGGCTGAGATGCTGGGGCAGCTCGGGCGACGCGAGGCCACGACACCGCTGGCGGCGCTTTTGACGGACAAAGAAGCGCGGACGCCGATGCTCCAGGTGGCGGCGGCTGAGGCGCTCGATCAGCTGGGCGATGTGCGGGGCAAGCAGGCGCTCAAGAAGATCATGGGCAGCAAGGGCGATCAGCAGGCGAAGCTGCGCGCGGCGCTGTACCTGTGCGGGACGGGCGATGCGGACGCGCGGCGACTGCTGGGGCAAGCGGTGTCGCAAGGTCTGGTGTCGGAGGCGGGACAGCTGGAAGTGCTGCCGCAGCTTGCGCGAGCGGGCGATTCCGATGCGCGCGAGCGGCTGAAGGTGAAGCTGGGCGGCAGCGGGACGGTGGAGTCGCAGCGGGTGGTGGCGATGTCGCTGGCGAAGCTGAGCGAGCCATCGGGAAAGCAGTATCTGCGCGATCAGAGCAAGAAGTCGGGGCTCGACGGGCTGAAGTCGGCGGTGCTGCTGGCGCAGCTGGAAGAAGCGGTGGACCCGGAGCTGTTTCGCGGGGTGCTCAATGCGCCGGTGGCGACGCCGAGCATGCAGTCGCTGGCGGTGACGGGCCTGGGCTTTAGCGGTCAGCGTCCCGACATTGAGCTGCTGAAGGCGCGGCTTCTGCCGACGGAGCCGATGTTACAGCAGTCGGCGGCGACGGCGATTGTGCGGATGACGGGGGCGGACCCGCAGGTGCTGGCGATGCAGGACATCAGCCTGGCCGAGCGTGCGCTGCAAGGCGGCGGCGGGCTTTTGGCGGAAGAAGCGCTGGCGATCCTGGGGGAGATTGGATCGTCGAAGCAGGTGGGAACGCTGTCGCGGGCGCTGCGTGATGGCTCGGATACGGCGACGCGGCGAGGTGCGGCGCGGGCGCTGTCGAAGGTGCGCGATCGGTCGGCGTTTGTGGCGCTGCGTGGCGGTCTGGAAGACAAAGAACAGTCGGTGCGTGAAGAAGTCATTCGCGCGCTGGGGGAAGCCGGTCGTCGCCTGATCGGACAAGGTCAGCAAGGCGTGCTGAGCGATGTGAAGGGCTGGCTCGGGCAGATCGTGGCGGGTCCGGCGGGGCGGGAACAGACGCTGGCGCGGACGACGCTGCTCAAGCTGGGTGACGAGAGCCAGCGTGCGCAGGTGCTGACGGCGCTGCGATCGAGTGATGCGGAAGAGCGGCGACAGGTGATCGAGTCGCTCGATCGGGATGCGGCGTCGCTGACGGTGGCGCTGGAAGACGCGGAGCAGGGCAATCGCTTCCTGGCGGCGCGGCGACTGGCGGAGCTAAACGATCAGCGCGCGGTGCCAGAGCTTCAGAAGGTGCTGTCGGATCGGCCTGACTCGCCGGAAGGGATCTTGGCGTATGCGCTGTTGCGACGGCTGAACGTGCAGGTGGAAGCGCCCGAGAGTGCGAAGACGCTGCTCGATAGCAGTGAGCCAGCGGTGCGGGCGGCGGCGGTGCAGGCGGCGGCGGCGCAAGATGGGGCGAGCGCGGCGCTGGTCATCGAAAAGGCGTCGCGTGATCCCGACAAGCAGGTGCGACTGGCGGCGGTGGCAGAGACGGCGCGGCTGCCGGAAGGGGACGCGCGGCCTCTTTTGCGGACGCTGATGCGGGATCGGGATCCCGAGGTGCGGGCGAAGGCGACGGCGGCGTATCAGGCGCAGAAAGCGGCGGCGGACAAGGCGGCGGAAGCGGCGAAGACTGCGAAGCCGGAGTCGACGCAAGCGGTGACGCAGCCGACGGCACCGGTGCCGACCAAGCCAGAGCCGACGCCGACCCAGGCTGAGGACAAGCAGTCGGGGAATCGGGAAGCGATCGAAAAGCTGGTGAAGGCCGGTGCGAGCGCGTTCAAGGATGGAAACTACGATCGGGCGCGGTCTCGGCTGTCGCAGGCCAATGCGCTGTGCGCGCGTGAGCTGCCGCAGGCGTGCAGCAAGTTCGCGTGGGACCTGGGCTACTACCTGGGTCGCAGCTTCGAGGGGGACGCTCGCTACGAACAGGCGATGAGCGAGTACCAGAAGCTCAAGTCGCTGCGGGGCAGCAGCAAGGCGCAGAAAAAGGACGTGGCGGCGGCGATTGCGCGGGTGCAGAACAAGCTGGCGCTCGTCACCGTCTATCGCAACAAGAAGGGTCGCTGCGTTCCCGAGGAGCGCTGGCTCGGCCCTGGTTCGCACGAGTTCCAGGTAAAGGGCAGCCCAGCCACGACCATTGAGCTGCGCGCCCGCGACAAGAAATCGTTCAGGGAGCCGGGCTGCTAATGAATCGATATCGGGGAATCATGCGCGGTGCGGGGCTGGGTCTGTCGCTGCTTGTGACGATGCCAGTGCTCGCAGGATCGGGTGGGACCAGGTCGGAGTCGGGGACGCGCAAGCCGCAGGTGGTGGCGATCGTGGAGCTACCGTCGGACGCAGAAGCGCAGCGCGAGCGGCTGAGTGGCGAGGTCCAGCGCGGCTTCAAAGCGCGCAAGGTGCCGGTGGAGCTGGTGACGCCGGGGGCTCTGACGGGGACGACGCTGTGGCCGCAGCCGTCGCAGTGTACGAACAGCGAGTGTCAGGCGGAGCTGTGTCAAAAAAGCGAGCTGCGACAGCTCCTGTCGGTTCGGGTCGTGCGCGACGGGGATGACTGGCAGCTTGTCGGGCAGCTCTACGATGCGCAGATGGCGGACTTTGCCGCCGAGGTGGAGTCAAGCTGTGTCGGCTGTGAAGCGGGCAAGCTGGGGACGCGGCTGTCGGCGCTGACGACGGAGCTTTTGCACAAAGCGCAGCAGCGCAAGACGGGGATGCTGGAAGTGACGTCGCTGCCACCGGGGGCGACGGTGCGTCTGAACGGGATGCGGCTGGGTCAGACGCCGATCATCGTGACGACGTTCGCCGGGGAACATCGCGTCGAGATTCAGAAGCCGGGCTTTGCGCCGTATCAAAACGAAGTGGTGGTCGATCCGGGTCGCGGTGCGGCGCTGGATGCGCTGCTCCAGGTCGAGCCGGGCGCGCAGCCAGGTAACGAAGGACAGCCACGGCGAGCGCGTCTGGGGCCGCTGAATCGTCGCTAGCGCACCGGTACGCGGCGGCGTTCCGTGGTTTTTGTTGCCGAGCGGCTTTCCTTTTTGGTAAGGCCAAGCGGACTTTTTCCCCGAGGAGCCGCGATGCTTGGCAAGCTGACCGACGAGGTCCGTACTGTTTCTCCGACTCTTTTTACGATTGCGTGTCAAAACCCGGCGACGCTGGAAAAGCTGGGTGAAGTTCCGTCGCTGAGTCCGTCCGATGTTTCGGAAAGGCTGGCGCGTGCCAGGCAAGCGCAGGTGGTCTGGGGCCAGACCTCGTTTGCGGAGCGACGACGGGTGCTGCGGATGCTGCTCGACTACATCATCGAGCATCAGACGGAGATCTGTCGGCTGTGCTCGGTGGACTCGGGCAAGACGATGGCCGACGCGGCGATGGGCGAGATCTTTCCGGTCTGCGAAAAGATTCGCTACCTGATCGATCACGGCGAAGCGGATCTGCGTTCCGATAAGCGTCCGTCGGGGCTGCTGATGCACAAAGCGGCGCGGGTGGAATACCTGCCGCTTGGCGTGGTGGGCGTGATTTGTCCGTGGAACTTTCCGTTCCACAACATCTTGTGTCCGACGGTGCCAGCGCTGTTTGCGGGCAACGCGGTGATTGCCAAGACGTCGGAATGGACGGCGTGGTCGGCGGCGGACTTTCAGGCCATCTTCGACGAAGTGCTGACGAAGGCTGGCTACAGTCCCGATCTGGTGCAGGTGATCACGGGCGACGGAGAGACGGGACGCGCGCTGGTCAACTCGGGTGTCGAGAAGATCTTCTTTACCGGCTCGCCGGAAAACGGTCGCAAGGTGATGGCTGCGGCGGCGCAGACGCTGACGCCGGTGGTGCTGGAGCTGGGCGGCAAAGATCCGATGATCATCTGCGACGATGCGG
>CALMML010000384.1 GCA_937868485.1 uncultured Myxococcales bacterium
ACCAACATCGGAATGAAGCGTAAGCACAACGAGGACAGCTTCCTCATTCCCGATTTTGAGCGCGTCGCCATCGTCGCCGATGGTATGGGCGGTCACGCCAGTGGAGAAGTTGCGTCAGGAATGGCGGTTGCCAGCGTCGGTGAATACCTTCACGCAACGCTGGAACAGCCGGTTGTGACGTGGCCATTTAAGCTGGATACCGGCACTCGCTATGACATAAACCGGCTGACGATCGCGATCAAACACGCGAACCAGCGCATCTATGAAACGGCGCAGCGCGAAGAAGAAAAGCACGGGATGGGAACCACCATCGTCGCGGCTCTCTTCAGTGATGATCGCGTGATCATTGCCCACGTCGGAGACAGTCGCTGTTATCGACTGCGTCGGAATCAGCTGATTCAGATGACAGAAGATCACTCGCTGCTCAACGACTACATGAAGATGAAGCGCTTGTCGGGCGAAGACGGAGCACGCTTTACGCAAAAGAACGTGATCGTCCGCGCGCTCGGCATGAAGGAATCGGTGCAGGTCGATACGATGGTCGATCTGCCGCAGATCGATGATGTCTATCTGCTCTGTTCCGACGGACTGTCGGGCATGGTGACCGATCCGCAGATCGCCGACATCCTGCGCAGCGAAAGCGATCTGGATAACGGCTGTGAGCGACTGATTCGCGCGGCCAACGATGCGGGCGGAACCGACAACATCACCGCGATCCTCTGTCGGATTGAGCGCCTGTAGTCTTTCTCCCTTCCTTCCTTCTGTTTCCGCTGATTCCACTCCCTTTGCCTACGTAGCTGCGCTGCGGGGATTCTGTTTCCGCCTGTTCGCGCAAGCAGAGCCCGGTGTTACCATCGGGAGCCATGAAGCGACCAACTGTGTCTGTGTGTCTGTTGGCATGTACCGTGGCGTGTTCTTCGGGAGGCTCGACGTCAGGAACGGACGCTGTGTCCGACTTCGCAGTCAGCGAAACGAGCGATCTGGCAGGACCAGCCCTGGACGGATCGGCAGATCTGGCGGTTCCTGCGGATCTGATGCCTGCGATTCCTACCGATTCGGACTGCTTTACCAACTGGAAGCAGCTTGGCAACTGTCCGGCTCCCGAGATCACCGATTCCTACTTAGGAAACAACTGCGCGGGAACCACCGGAGTCTTTGTCGCAGGTCGCTACTTTCAGTCGGGAAACAAGTTTTGGACGAGCAACGGATTTCTTCCGTACGGTCCCTCGGCGCTGCCGAGCAAGCTCAGTCGCGATACGTGGAACTACCTGACACCTCGGCTTCTGTGTATTACGACATCCAATGATGCGACGTACTGGACGGGCTTTGCGATGCAGATCCGAAACCCGGATGGCCAGGTCTCGAACTCTGTGACCGTCGGATACAAAGGTGGAACCAACCCGGCGCTGCCATCATCGGGAAGCCTCGATCCCTTTGATCTGAACGCGTGTATGGATACGCCGATGACGATGACGCAGGCGCAGTCGCGCTTTGTGCCGCCCGCTTCGAGTGCATCGCTGGGAACCATGACGATCAGCCGTCGCACGCGCTTGTGTAACGCCGTGAGTGGCTGTGGAGCTTACGGAGCCACGACCACGGAAGCGACGACTCCCGTTACGCTGCAAGTCGCTGGTGGTGGCTCGTCGATTGAGCTGCGCCTGGGAACCGGAAACTGCGGTCCGCTCAATCCAAGCGGTGGCTACCTGACACACTCCTGTCCGACAACCGGAGCCGCTGGTTCGTACAATGCACACCTTGCTGGCAGCTGCGTGATGCTGTGGCAGAGACAGTTTTCCACAGTGGCGGGCGACGGAAGCTACACCGAAACATCCTACGGATCGGTCATCAAGTTCTAGGACTGCCGCGCTTACGTTTCGACCACTTCCACGGTATCGGAATCAGATGCTCCCTCGGTGATTTCGAGGAGCGCAGTCACCAAATCGCCAAAGACATCGGACAGCTGCTGCGACTTGCTGGAAAGCCACGGAAGGTTCAGATCGACGCCCACCACGCGAGTCGGTGGACCTTCAGGAAGTGACGATTCAAAGCGCAGCACCGCCAGCGTTCGGGCACTGATCGCGAGCTTATCAATCGGAAGCAGACACAGCGCCTGCGCGCGACTGATCTCCTCACGAAGCTTCTGGGCCGACAGCAGCGCTGGACTTCCGCCGATGCTGATGCCGATCTTGTACGTCTCTGTAAACGCGGGCGTGCAGACTCCGTGTTCCAGATAGTGAAGGATGTTGTCGCGTAGCAGCGCGTAACGGATCCACGGAAACTCGTACGTACCTTTGGGACCGATCAAGGAAATGCTCATCGCACGCTTCCTTCTTTGAAGAGGACAGAGCCGATCAGGCTCTGCGGAATAGACCGCATCACAGCATAGCGCACGCGCAAAAAGAGACGCTAGGGAGACTGCCCGTAGCGCTCCAGCTTGCGATACAGTGTCCGACGATCAAACCCAAGAATTTGGGCCGCCATTGCTTTGTTTCCACCGAGTACGTCCAGCACATGCAGGATGTAGCGGCGCTCGATCTCTTCCATCGAAACAAGCTCTGAAGAATCCGGTGTGGCCAGCATCAGCTGCGAGGTTCGATGATCACGAATCTTTTCCGGCAAGTCATCGACACCCAGCTGATCGTACACAGTCAGTGCCACTGCGCGCTCGATGCAGTTTTGTAGCTCGCGTACATTGCCCGGAAATGAATAGGCCAGGAGTCGCTCTGCCGCTCGGGGAGACAGCCCTTGCACCCGCTTTCCCTGTCGCGCGGAAAACGCTTCGATAAAGTGCTGTGCAAGCAGCAAGATGTCGCCACCACGACTCCGCAGCGGAGGCAGTCCGATCTGCACTACGTTGACGCGAAAGTACAGATCATCGCGGAAGCGTCTTTCTTCGACCGCAGCTTCGAGATCGCGATTGGTGGCTGCGACAATTCGGACATCTACCGGAATCTCTTCATCGCCACCAACCGGACGCACGCAGCGTTCCTGAATGGCTCGTAGGAGCTTGGGCTGAAGCTGAAGCGGAAGATCGCCAACCTCGTCGAGAAACAGCGTTCCGCCGCTGGCCTTTGGGAACAGTCCTTTGCGGGCTACGCGCGCGTCTGTGAAGGCTCCTTTTGTATGACCAAACAGCTCACTTTCCAGCAGCTGCTCAGGAATCGCTGCACAGTTGATCGCCACAAACGGACCTTGGCTGCGCGCACTCTGTCTGTGTATCGCACGCGCGACCATTTCCTTTCCGGTTCCGCTTTCACCCGTGATGAGCACCGAGACATCTGTCTGTGCCACCCGCGAGATCAGATCAAACACACGCCGCATTGCCACGCTGGTTCCGACCAGATCATCCAGCTGCTGAGAAGAGGCCACCACCCGTCGCAGCGTCTTGACTTCTTCCCGCAGGGCGCGATGCTGCACCGCGCGCTGAATCGCCAGCGCCAGCGCATCTACTTCAAACGGCTTGGTGACAAAGTCATAGGCACCTGCACGAATGGCTGCGATGGCTGTTTCTAGACTCCCAAACGCGGTGATTACGATCACGGGAACATCGGGACGATTGGCCAGCACGCGAGTACACAGCTCGGTTCCGCGCAGTCCGGGCATGTTCAGATCCGCCACCACCACTTCGATGTTTTCTGCCGGTAGGACACGCAGCGCTTCGAGTGGATCAGTGTGCCACACCACATCAAAGCCGCGCTTACGGAGTCCCAGCTCCAGCACTTCACACATCGCGCGATCATCATCAACGATTAGCAGTCGCGGTCGTGCCTGGCTCATTCGAGCTTGCCCTTCGGTAAGTACACTGCGAATCGACTCCCTTTCCATGGCTCGCTCTCTACCTCAATGAATCCGCCGTGATCTGCGATGATCTCGCTGGTGATGGACAGTCCAAGTCCGGTTCCTTCGCCTGCGCGCTGCGTCGTAAAAAACGGCTCAAAGATGCGCTGCAAGCTGTCCTTTGCAATCCCTATACCGTTGTCTTCTACGATCAGGACCAGATACGGATCGCTGGTCTTGGCTGCGGCGTTTTCTGGCGCGCGGTGTGCTGTCTGGACACGGACACGTACTTCTCCGTGATCGCGAATCGACTGCACCGCATTCATGATCAAGTTGCCCAGCGCTTGCTCGATCTGCGTCGCATCCACCTGCGCAAGGGACTGGGTTTCGCTTCGCTCCAGTCGCAGTGCGACGTTTCGTTTGCTCGCGAGCGGAGACAGCAGATCAACCGTCCGCCGCAGCAGATCATATAGGTTCACCTCTTCGCGCTGTGGTCCTCGACGGCGCGCAAAGTCCAACAGCTGCCGAATCGTGGTGGTGACGCGCTCGCTCTGTTCGATGATGCGGACCGCGTGCTGACGAGACTCTTCCAGCGTCGAGTCGCTTTCCGTGATGAGCCGCGCCCGTCCGACAATCACGCTCAGCGGTGTTCCTACTTCATGGGCAATGCCCGAAGCGACCTGTCCCACCAGCGCCAGTCGATCGCGATGACGAAGCTGCTCGACCGTCGCAATGCGGGCAGAAGTTTCGGTCTGAAGCAGCGCACGCAGTCGCTGTTGATCATTGCGTACGCGCACCGTGAAGCCACCCACTGCGATGAGGAAAAACAGACGAATCGCGGTGTTCCACAGATAGGCCGGACTCAGTGCATCGGCCCGCAGCGATAGATCCCCAAAATACAGCCCAAGACCAGCTGCCACCGACGTGACAAGTGCCGCCGCACCGCCGAGATACCACGCTGCGATCGTGATGGGAATCGCGTAGAACAGCGCAAAAGACACACGCGGTCCGGTCTTTAGATCGAGCACTCCAATTGCAGCCACCAGCAGCAGCAGCGCGCACCACCACAGACCAGTTCGGATGGATTCCTGTGTGGGCTCTGCTTCCTTGCTTCGCGCAGGGTCTGTCGCTGGCTGGGCTTCGGGCTGATTCCGCGCGGTTGGCATACGGGCTGCTCCTTCTTGCATCCGCCCTCCTTTGTGCAGCCCTTGGGAAGCGCAGGTGGAGGGCCAAACCTGTCATCAAGGAGTGTGGAAATGAACAAGCTGGTGCTCGGTCTGATTACCGCCTTTGCGCTTCACATCGTAACGCCTGCGCTCGCCGCAGACAAGGAGGGTGATGCCAAGCAAGAGTCGAAGAAGGAAGGCAAAAAGAAAGCAAAGAAGGGCAAAAAGGGCGGCAGCAAAGACGACAGCGACAAGAAGGACAAGTAGGAAAACCCACGCTCGCGTAGGCACAGGACGGTCGAAACAAGCGCTCCGCAGCGGGTCTTTTTGTGCGGAGCAGACAGCCTTGCCAAGCACTCCTGTCACGCTGTGGCAAAAATGCAGGTGTCGCGATCCAGCGACGGAAGAAATCGCCAGCAGATCGCGCAAGGTTGGCCGCCTGTGAATTGGTTTCAGATCTCGCACCCACAAGGAGCACGCACATGATTCCTTCCGCACTCCGCTCTGCGCTGCTGGTCTTGGCTGCACTCGATGCACTCTGCGCGGTGCTCCTGCTGTTGTATCCGCAAGAGATGCTGTGTTGCGCGGGCATCTCGCAGGCTGTGCCGCCGGACCCGACGATGGCGCGACTTGTGGGTGCGGCTCTGTTTGCACAAGCAGGAGCCTCTGTCCTTGCGG
This sequence comes from uncultured Myxococcales bacterium, assembly GCA_937868485.1. Taxonomy (GTDB): domain Bacteria; phylum Myxococcota_A; class Polyangia; order Palsa-1104; family JAEUJZ01; genus JAEUKA01. The sequence goes on from CALMML010000384.1 coordinate 5,622, forward strand.
CTCCGCTGCGAAAGGATTCGCTCCTGTTTGTCCTTCGGCTGCGACTCCTTTGGACAGGAGCCGGTGTGTTTGCGCTGATTCTATCGCTCGATGACGGCGCATCGCTGAGGCTGTGGCTTGTCCTCTTTGGCCTGCTCATCGAGTCGGTGTTCTTGCTGTATGCGCTTCAGTCTGTGCTGTCTGTGATGCACCGCGCGCGTGGTTCCGATCCGCGCTAGCGCGTGAACACAAAGTCGGTTGCGCTGGCGGTGTTGTGGCAGCTGTTGCATGCACCGTCTAGGACTTCTGCTCCGCCGCGAGCCATGATTCCGCCGCTCGCATTGAGGATGAACCACTCCCACCCTTTGGCTGACGGATTGAAGTCACCGCCGCGCTTGGCCATCGCGGTTCCGCCGGTCATGACGCCCGCTTTGGTGTGGGCTTTGAGCAAGATGGTTCCGACTGGAAACTGACCATCGACGCGCGTTGCGTTGTTGTTGATGTAGATCGTGCGCGTGATGCTGGAATCCATTGCATCGTGCGCCGAGCCCAGCAGCGCAGCCGATGCGCCACCGCCTTGCTTCGGGGTTGTGGTCTGTGTCCATGCAGAAAATCCTTTGAGATCGGACTCCTGCGCCACAAAAGTTGTCTCTCCGCAAGCGGCTCCCAAGGTCAGTAGGCCCATGCAAAGCGCTGTCGTTGTCTTCATGATCGCTGTCGCTCCAAGCGTGAAAGAGGGTCGTGGATGTGACGAAGTGAAGGACTCACTCGTCTTGCCCGCACAAGGAGTCTCGGCAGCCGCGCGATCGTTACAGCCAATCGCACCGCGATCGCAACACGCGCAGGTTCAATGGAATCCCTCGTCGCATGTCAGCATGCTTGCCTTCGCGTACGCACTTGACTACCGTGTGGGAGCGCAAACGTCTGACGCTTCAGATCATGGCACAAAGCAGCGGGACTCCTGTGGAGCAAACAGTAGGTGTGTGATGGCTGATCGGCCTACCGACATCGCCGAGTGGCCGGATGATGCGCTGATTCCCAAGCTCTGTGCGGGCGATGAGTCTGCGTACGTTGCGCTGCTGGGTCGCTATCATGCGCGGCTCTTGCGACTGTCGCGGAGCTTTGTCCGTACCCAAGCGTCCGCAGAAGAAGTGGTGCAGGAAACCTGGCTGGCGGTGCTGCAAGGAATCGATCGCTTTGAGCAGCGCAGCAGCTTCAAAGTCTGGCTGTTTCAGATCCTCACCAATCGCGCCAAGACCATCAGTCAGCGAGAGGGACGGACGACTCCCTTTTCTTCGTTAGATGCAGATGACTTGCAACAACCGCCGGAGCTGCTGGCTTCCTTTCGGGCCGATGGTCACTGGAAATCGCCGCCTCCCAAGTGGGATGATGCGAGCCCGGAAGTCCTTCTTTTGCGGCGTGAAACGCGACAAGCGATGGAAGAAGCGATTCAGGTTCTGCCCCCTGCGCAGCGTGCGGTGTTGATCATGCGCGATCTGGAAGGACTGGATGCAGCGTCGGTCTGTTCGCTGCTTCAGATCTCGGAATCGAACCAGCGCGTGCTGCTGCATCGCGCCCGGACCCACGTTCGCTTGCTGCTTGAAAAGCACCTGCGAAAGACCTAAGTCCGTCCGTGCGTGTGGCTGCGCGAACTTTGCGCAGAGACTGTCTCTGCTTCCGTCGCTGCTGTGCTTGTTTATCTGCGCGCTACGGACTGCGCTTCCAGGTTCGGAACTGCGCAAGGAGCTGCGCTTGCACGTCCGCTGGCGGTGGCTCATCGGGCATCTTGCCAAGGAGCTGCACGGTCTGTTTCATCTGCGCCAGATAACGCCGACAGCCGCGACAGATTCCCAAGTGGAGCTGAAACCGCACGCGCTGTCCGAAGGTCAAGCGACCTTCCATATAGTCCGAAACCAGCGCCGTGATGTCTTGACAGCTCAGCATGAAACGAGCACCCGCTCTGCTTTCGCAACATAGCAGAGATTGTGAAGTGCTCCGGGGGCTTTTTGTGCGAGCCGCGCCCTGATTTGGATGCAAAGACACTGCATTTGGACGAAGACCGGCTGCTGCGTGCTGCGACCGATGCGCGGCTTGGCTGTGGCTGTGCGACGTGCGATTTTTTTTCGTAACAATTCCTTCGCTTCCTAGACCTTACTAAAGGAATCTGTGAACGACGTGGCGGGCAGTGGTGCTCGCACACACAGATCGTTGCGAAACCCAGAAACAAGCAGGAGAACGTACATGAACAGCAAGGCGATGGTTGCACTTCTTGGCTCGCTCAGCATTGCTTCCGTTTCGATCGCGAACGCCGAAGACGCTCCGAAGGCAGCTCCCAAGGCCGAAAAGAAGGCGGGCAAGGCCAAGAAGGATGCCGACAAAAAGGAAGACAAGGGCGACAAGAAGGGCGGCGAAAAAGGCTGTGGCGGCGAAAAGAGCTGCGGCGGCGAAAAGAGCTGCGGCGCTGGCAAAAAGTAGTTCCGTCCGTCCTCTGCTTGCAGCGTAGAAAAGAGCCTTCACACACAGGCTCTTGAGCATGCGGAGTCCATCCGGGTCGCAGCGTGCACCGAGGGTGTGCGCTCGATCCGGCGCGTCTCATTCCTTGTCGTCGTCTTCTTCCTCGTCTTCTTCCTCTTTGTCCTTTTCTTCGCGCT
>CALMML010000385.1 GCA_937868485.1 uncultured Myxococcales bacterium
CTTTCCTGCTTCGTCAGGTCCGTTTCGCTTGTCTTGGCCTCCTTCTTTTCTCTCCCCGTAGACTTCTTGGGGACTTGCGCTAGCATTCGGTCATGATCGCAGCTCCTCAGACTTCACTGACTCCGTCACCGCTTCGCTTATTGCCACAGAACACATTGCTCCTTTGTGTTGATATTCAGGAGCGTCTCTGTCCGGCAATGCCAGAAGACGCACTTGCAGGTTTGATACGAAATACGGTCCGGCTGTTATGTGGTGCGGCTGCATTGGGTGTTCCTGTCATTGTATCTGAACAATACCGGCGCGGTCTCGGAACAACGATTTCAGATATTGCCGCTCACATACCAGAGGATGCTGTCAATCTAGAAAAGATTGAGTTTTCAGTATGGGCCAATCCTGAGTTGGCAGATGCGATTGCGCAGACGGGGCGTTCGCAGATCGTGGTTTGTGGAATGGAATCACACATATGTGTGTATCAGTCCGTTCGCGATCTCGCGCATGCTGGCTATCAAGTTCATGTTCCACATGATGCGGTCTGTTCGCGTGTGGCGGAAAATGCTCGCGTGGGCCTGTCCTTGGCTGAGCGCGCGGGCTCTGTCATCACAGCGACGGAAACCATTCTGTTCGATTGGCTTCATCGAGCGGGAACACCTCAGTTCAAGACCATTTCGGCGCTGGTTCGGTAGGCGAGCGTCGGGTGCTATTCCCCGATTGCAACACTGTGATAGAAATAGACCATGCGCTGGTTCCAGCACTGTGTGACACTGAGCACCGCGCTGCTTCTTGCTTGCGAAGGCGGCGGAGAGGGGCAGCTCAGCGGAACGCTGTTTGTTCGTGGCTGTCCGCCGTTCGATCCAACGAATCAGTCAGCGACGGATGTGCCGTCACCGCTGCCGGACTTTCGCTTGGATCCGCATGCTTTCTTTGCCGAAGTGGTGTGGGGCATTCGCACTGGTTTTACGCAAGATGTGCGGACGGGGGATCGACTGCAAATTCGAATGCAGCGCAGCTCGAACAAGCTCGATCGCTCCGACGGGTTCGAGCTACTGGTTCATGATCTTCGCAAGCTCGAGTCGCTGCAACGTGATTCGCTGAGAGCGGGTCTTGCTGGGATTCCCATCATTCCGCCTGCACTTGATCAGTCGATGAGCCCACTTCCACCGTCGCCCGATGACGCGGTACGTGCAGGCCTTGTGCTTGGGCACTCGTGTCGATTTCCGCTCGTTCAACCGTCGCTGAGAGGCTTCGTGCGCTTTACCGAGTTTGGGTCGAAAGTGGGCGACACGCTGGCTGGAGAGTTTGAGGTCTCCGTCGAGGATCTGCGCGCCAAGCGGGAACAGGGTGATCCGCCTGTATCGCCGAATGTTGCAGGTTCACTGCGAGGCTGGTTTCGGATTCCGCTTCGCTCGGGCCCTGGCACTGCTGCGCAGTAGCGACGAGCGCTACTCTTGCTCCGCAATCCGGAGGCGCGTCACGGGCTGGCCGCCGACGATGTGCTTTTCGATGATTTCGTGGGCGTCCGCCACGGTGGGAACCTGATACCAGACGGCTTCGGGATAAACGACCACCACTGGGCCTTTGCTGCACTGATCCAGACAGCCCGATGAGTTTGCCCGCATTCGGCCTCGGAGCCCACGCAGCGCGAGTTCTTTTTTGAACACTTCACAGATCGAATCGGAGTCGCTGTGCGCGCAGCTTCCCTTGGGATTTTGCGGATCGCGACGATTGGTGCAGATAAGGATGTGCTTTTCGTAAGGAATCATCGTCGAGTGTTGCCTTAGTTCGGTGCCGATACGGGCCGCTGCGCTTGCATCGCTTGGCGAAGAAGAACCTGCGGATCTAGCTCGAGCCGGACATCGAGAAGCTGCGTGAGCACGTAGTACATCACGCCGACAGCGACGAGCAGCAGTGAAAGCGCCGTCGTTGCGGTGGCCAGCGCAATCCCAAATACCGTCACAGTTCCCGCCGCCAGAACGGTCTGAACAAGTGGGCTTCGGTTCTTTGCTTCCGTCGGAGTGAACGATGAAAAGAGCGATTGAAGCTTGCCACTTGAGAGAACGCGCTGAATGACCGTTTTTAGTCGCATCGAAAAGTCCTAACCGGCGTGTTGCCCAGCCGCGTACAGCGACGGAGCATCTCCGCCTTGGAGAGCGTGTCCTGCCAGCATCGCTCCGAAGACAACCATCAGATACAAGAGCGACGCCTTAAAGAGGTTGCGTGCCCAGCGAATTCCGGCTGACGGGCGCAGACCTTGTACGCCGACGACCAAGAAGCCCAGACCTGCGAGCAGCGCGGTCCACAGATACAGCTTGCCGCCGATGCCCATGGGAACCAGCAGCAGCGACACTGGACACAGAAGCAGCAGGTACAAAACGACCTGAAACTTTGCGGTTCGTTCGCCCAGCTCGCTGACCAAGGTCTTGTAACCTGCTCGACGGTAGTCTTCACTGCGAAACAGGGCGATGGCGATAAAGTGCGGGAGCTGCCACAGGAACATGATCGAAAACAGCGTCAGGCCTGCCAGATCCAGCTGCCCGGTGGCCGCGGTCCAGCCCATCAGCGGTGGCATCGCACCTGGAACGGCTCCAACCACCAGCGCGCCCGGCGAGATCTGCTTCATCGGCGTATAGCACGCGGTGTACGACACAAACGCCAGCAGGCCGAGCACCGCAGTCAGCGGATTCACCACAATCCCGAGCCAAAGCAGCGCGAGCACGCCCAGGCAGATGCTCAGCGTCAGCGCGAGACCTGGCGCGAGTCGTCCAGCTGGCAGCGGTCGATTCTTGGTTCGCTCGGCTCGTCCGTCGATGTCGCGTTCCAAGTACATGTTCAGGGCATTGGCCCCACCAACGAGCAGTGTCAATCCGAGCAGTAGTCCAAGCTTGGTTTCCGACGCTGGCGCAATCGGTGCAAGGTAAAGTCCGACGGCTCCCGTCGCGACCACCATCAGCGTGATGCGCGGCTTCACAAGCGCAACGAGGTCTCGAACTTGGCTCAAGCGAAGCTCCCTGGATTCATGGCCGCTGCGACGGACGCGAAAGAGCTGGCGAAACGGTAAGTCCACATCGGTGGTCTGTCCTCGAAAAGCGACATCTGGCGACTTCGTTCTCGACGTGAGACCGTGCAGTCTTACGTCTACGCGGAAGTCGATGCGACGTTACTCGGGTCTTTACGGCACCTGCTTGTCGCCGCCAAGCGTTTTTTTCGGATTGTGATATCAGCGACGGGCCAGTCTGTCATCGCGACGCCTTGCTTGGACCTGGACGCGCGTGGGCTGTGGCTGGTTCAATCTCGACGTGTAGAAGTGCGGATTGGGAGGTTGACCTCCCAGGATCTGGGCTCTATAGTCCGCCACGCTATCTTGCGTTCTCACCGTACCCATCGAAAGAACTCGGAGGTCTTCATGCGACGGCTCGACCCGGTTCGGCTTTCCGATCCGGACTTTCGTCGCCTCTGTGGCTCGTCGGATCGTCCCTCGCGGGCGCGACGAGCCTTGACGTTGGGCACTGCCGTGCTCTTCGTCCTGCTTGGCGTCTCATCATCGGCACAGGCTCAGTTTGGCCCCGGGGGCGGAATGCGTCCCATGGGTGGCGGTATGGGCGGACCCCAAGGCGGACCTCCGCCGGACAAGCCCGAAGGTCCAGCGGAAGCGGCGCCCACTACGGGCAGCGCCGACACCGCGACGGAACCGCTACCGCAGTGGCCGGAAAAGAAGGGCAAGGAACTCCAGTTCCTGCAGCTCAACGGTTATCTGCGAGGCCGCGGCTACTACTGGCACAACTTCAACCTCGGTCATTACAACGACACGACGACGAGAGCGAATCCGTTTTCGATTCCGTACTCGGAAATTCCGACGGCGACGGGTGAGCGACCGGAATCCAGCTGTCTCAAGCGCAATCCAGGCTCGGGCTGTGTCGAGCGGGGTGTTCTGACATCAGACATGCGGATGCGCTTCGAGCCGACGCTGAACCTGTCAGAGCAGATTCGGGTCAAGTCGCAGCTGGATGTGTTCGATAACCTGGTGCTCGGAAGCACGCCGGATGGTTTTTACATCAACGGTCGTGGCGGCGCGGCCGATGGTTATCCGACGGTCAACAGTCGGACCCAGGTTCCACAAGAGTCCGCCGTCAATGCGATCCAGTCGTCGATTCGGGCCAAGCGCGCATGGGGTGAAGTCAAGATTCCACTCGCAGAGCTGAGCTTCGGTCGGATGCCGTTCATGTGGGGCTCGGGAATGCTCTATCACGACGGCAACTGTCCCGACTGTGACTTCGGAACGACGGTTGATCGTGTGATGGTGACGGCGCGGCTGTGGAATCACTTCGCGTCGTTTATGTACGACTGGGCGGCGGTGGGAGCGACGTCGCAGATCGTGCAAAACCAGCAGCTGACCGGCTGGAACTACAACATCGATAACGTCGATGACGTGATGCAGGTCGGTCTGGCGCTCGGTCGCAAAGATGACGACGCGCAGATCGCAGACGCGCTCAATCGCGGCAAGGCGGTGCTGAACTACGGCGCGCTGGTGATGGGTCGCTGGCAAGAGTGGGATCTGACCTACAATCCGCGACCGCAGACGACTCCGCTGACGCAGACGGGACCGGACAATCCGGCGCTGTATTCGGCAGGAGAGCTGCAAAAGTCGCTCGGTCGACGCAAAGCCTGGACGGTCACTGCCGACTTGTGGGCTCGGCTTCAGTACAAGAAGCTGTACCTAGAAGCGGAAGGCGCGGCGGTCTTCGGTAGCGTCGGTGAGCTGGGCGTGTACGGCGACGGTGGCTACGGAACCGACAACGTGCTGCGCAAGGCGACGCTCGAGATCCAGCAGCTCGGCGGCTTGATGCGCGGCAACTACAAGTTTCTACGCGACAGCCTGATCGTTGGCCTGGAAGTCGGTAGTGCAAGTGGGCCTCAAAACGGCGATCCGCGAGGAGAGCTGAACTTCCGTCGCGCCAAAGAAAAGCCGATGGGACTGCTCAATACCGACGGATTCATCGGGCTGCGGAACACGCGGTTTGCGTTCGATCCCGACTATCACGTCGACATGATCCTGTTCCGGCGCATTCTCGGGACGGTCTATAACGCGACGTATATGAAGCCGTCGGTGACGTACTGGCTGATCGACAGCTTCGGCGGTCAAGCGGAGTTCATCTACTCGCTGGCCAACAAGCCGGCGGTGTTCCCGGGGCACGCCATCAACATGGGCGCGGAAATCAACGCGCGGCTCATGTACCACAACAAGGACGAAGGCTTTTACGCGGCGCTGGAATACGGCGTTCTCTTCGACCTGGGCGCGCTTTCGCAGAAGCAAGAGATCTGGAACAACACCTTTGCGGTCGATGGCACGACGGCGCAGGCGTTCCAGGCCAAGATCATGCTTCGCTTCTAACGATGCGGTGGATGTCTCGCAAGCTGCTGTGGCTGGCTGTGTTGGGCCTGACTGCGTGTCAGGCTCGCGCTGGAATGCCTTGTCAGAGTGTCGGCGACTGCCAAAGTGGGCTGATTTGTGTGAAGGCTCCTGGGGCGGGCGCTGGCGTTTCTGGCGTGTGCGAGCCAGCTCGTCGTGGGCTGGGCGAGCCGTGTGCGCGATCGGTGGACTGTTCGGTGGGGCTTGCGTGTTCGACCGAGACGGCGGGCGGGTACTACGGAACGTGTCAGACCGCAGTGCTGCTTGATGCGGGCGTTGTCGACATGGCCGCAGATTTGGCTACGCCGCCGGACTTGACTCCGCAAGATCTGACGATTCCGCCGGGCTAAGCGGGGACGCGCACTAACCCGGTGTCGTCAGATCGCGGGTAAAGAAGCCAGTTGCGTCGCCTTTGCGTCCGAGGACGTTGAAGATGCGCAGCGCTTGGAGCTTGCCTTTGACCTTGGTCGGCGGCAGCGCAACGTATTCGACGCGATCGGAGACGGCTTGCAGGGCCTGCTCGCTGACGATGATTTCGCCCTTACCAGCGACGGAGCACAGACGAGACGCGGTGTTCACTGCGTCGCCGATGACGGTGTACTGCATCGTGTGCGACGAGCCGATCATTCCGCAGACGACAGAGCCGATGTTGATGCCGATGCCGATGTCGATGGGCTCAAAGCCTTTGGGCGTGCGCTTCGAGTTGAAGTGCTGGAGCGCCGTCTGCATCTCGATGGCGCACTGAACCGCGCACCACGTTGCTTCTTCGACGGGAACCGGCGCACCAAACAGGGCCATGATCTCGTCGCCGACGTACTTGTCGAGCGTCCCGTTGTACTTAAACAGGATCTCGATCATGACCTCGAAGTATTCGTTGAGCATCGCGACGATCTCGGTCGCTTTGTGACGCTCGGTCATCGCGGTAAAGCCGCGAATGTCCGAAAACAGCATCGTGACTTCGCGAAGCTCGCCGCCCTTTTCCAGGTGGAGCTTTCCCGACACGAGCTGCTCGACGAGCTTCGGGGACAACAGTCGCTGGAACTGCGCTCGCGTCTTCGCTTCTTCTTCGATTTTCTTCGTCAGACGCGCGTTCTGAATGGCGATCGCGGCCTGGTTGGCAATCGAGTTAAAGAGCTGAAGATCTCGCTCGGTGAACGCGTTGGCTGCGATCTGCGAGTCGAGGTGCATGACGCCGAGCAGCTCACTACCGTGCATCAGCGGCACGCTCATCGTCGAGCGAATGCCCTGCAAGATGATCGACTGGCTGTGAACGAAGCGCACGTCCATGCTGGCGTCCGACGACAGCACCGCGCGCTTGTTCTGCGTCACTTCGTTCAGGATCGCGTTCGAGATCTGGATCTGCTCGTGCGCCAGCTTCGCGTTTTTGTACTTTACGTACTTGGGCTGAAGCTGACCGTTTTCCATGAGCAGGATGACGCCTCGGTCCGCCGGCAGAAGCTCGAACGACTTGTCGAGAATCTTGGGCAGCAGCGTCTCCAAATCGAGAATGCCCATGATCGCCTGACCCAGCTCGTGTGCGATGCGCAGCTTTTCGTAGTCGCGCTTGAGCGTATCGACGGGCAGATCCTTGGCAGGCATAAACCGCTCAGAGCGATCCGCATCCACTTTGTGACGGATGTGGCTGTCGTTGAGCGTGCTGTTGGCAATCGTGACGCGCTGCAGCGAGTCTTCGTTGGGCCCGCGCTCGGCGTACATCATGCGCGTGTTGCCCATCGTGATCTCGTCGTTGTTCTTGAGGATCTGCTCAGAAACGCGGACGTTGCCGATGTAGCTGCCGTTGAGCGAGCCCAAGTCCTTCAGCATGAAGCTGCCGTCGGGCTGGCGAATGACGTGGGCGTGTTCCTTCGACACAATCCGGTCGAGAATCTGAATCGAGTTCTCGGGATGACGCCCAATCGTATTGAACTCGCCAAGTTCAAATTCTTTCCGGCTGTTACCGGTAAGGACGATCAGCTTGGCCAAGTTATACGCTCCGAGGAATTTATTTTACGGACGAATCCCTGCGCTGTCATCACCTGCGTGAAATTGCGCTCGTCCGACGAGAAGTTACGGCGTAGGTTTGCCGCTCTGCTGTGCTCGATCGTGGGATAGCACAAGCTGTGCGACGGCATCGGCCCAGTCGGCTTCAGCATTGAGCGAAGGCACGAGCGTCAGCCACTCACCACCTTTGGCCAGGAACTCTTCGCGCGCGCGCATCCCGATTTCTTCCAGCGTCTCGAGACAGTCCGCAACGAACGCGGGACAGAACACGACGATGCGCTTTTTGCCCTTCGCGAGCAGCGACGGAATGACTTCATCGGTATAGGGCTTGATCCACGGCGTTCGCCCGAGCCGCGACTGAAAGCACACGGAATAGCGATCGTCGGAAATCCCCAGCAGCTGCGCGAGCGATCGCGTCGTGTCGTAGCACTGCGCGCGATAGCAGAACTGATTGACCGTCTCGATGCGATCACAGCAGTCGGGCTTTTGCAGACAGTGGCTGTCGGAGCGATCGCACTTCTTGATCTGGCGCTCGGGAAGGCCGTGATACGAAAACAGGATGTGATCGGGCTTGTCCTGCTCAATGAGCGAGCGTCCGCGACGGGCCATGCATTCCAAAAAGCCTGGATCGCGATAAAACGGCGGAATCACCGACAGGTTGGGCGTCACCCAGTACTTGCCCGCTTCGGCATAGAGCAAGTCCAGCGACGATCCCGTCGAGGCTGCCGAATATTGGGGATACAGCGGCAGGACGACGACGCGCTCACAGTCTTGCAGCGCCCGCAGCGTATCGCTCAGCGCGGGCTGTCCGTAGCGCATCCCGAGCTTGACCAGCCACGTCGGACCGAGCTTTTCCGCGACAGCTTGCTCAAGTCCCAGACCATGCGCGAGCAGCGGCGATCCTTGCTGCGTCCAGACCTTGCGATAGGCCGCCGCGCTCTTCGACGGACGGAACGGCAAGATGATCAGGTTGAGCAGCAGCCAGCGTCCGAGCGGATGAATGTCGATGACCCGAGGGTCAGAGAGAAACTCCCGCAGATAGCGACGCACAGCTTCTGTCGTCGGTGCTTCCGGGGTTCCCAGGTTGATGAGTAAGAGTCCCTGCTTGGCCATCGCTGCTTGACGATCTCGTAAAGGGTTTCGATGTCGCTGCGCTTAGCTTGTGGGCAGCGTTCGTCCATACGCAAGGATTGCTGTCGCCGTGCCCGCCCACAGCAGCAGCACCACCAAGATCGGGCGATCGCGCAGCAGGATTTCTTCGGGACTGCCGCCGAGCTTGTGCATATGAACCAAGTACAGGTAGCGCAGCATGCCGTAGAGCACGTACGGAATCGTCAGCATCATCAGGTGATTCGACGGCAGACCGTGTGCCGAAAACGTGTACAGCGAATACGCCATGATCGTGCTCGCGGTGACGATGCTGATCATCTGATCGAGCAGCTCCAGCGAGTAGTGCGACAGGCTCTGACGGTGACGACCGGCATCTTCAGCGAGCAGCGACAGCTCGTGACGACGCTTACACAGCCCCAAAAACAGCGCGCCGAGAAACGTCACGATGTACAGCCACGGAGAAATGTACGCCGACAGCACCAGCACGCCGCTGACCGCTCGCAGCACAAAGCCCGACGCCAGCACGAACACATCGATGATCACCAAGTGCTTGAGCCAGTAGGTGTACGCGAGCTGAATCAGCACATACGCGAGCCCGACCCAGCCAAAGCTCGGCGCCAGCGAAAACGCGCCCCACAGCCCAATCGCTTCGAGAATCACCGTCGTGACAATCGCCAGTCCCACCGGAACGTGACCCGCCGCAATCGGACGATGTTTCTTTTTGGGATGCAGCCGGTCGTGCGGCAGATCTCGCACATCGTTGAGCAGATAAATTCCCGATGCGAGCGCCGTAAACACCAGCATCGCCAGCGTCGCGCGTGCCAGCACTTGCCACATGCTCGGCTGAAGCAAAAACCAGGTCTTGTTCAGCGTAAACAGCACGCCGGTGTACAGCAGCACGTTCTTGGTCCACTGCTTGGGACGCAGCGCTTTGACGAGCGCCACGGGCAAGCTGGGTCCAGACGACGATTTTTCACTTCTAGTCACGGCGCGGCATCATAGCGACAATGCATCGCACAAGGAAACACGATGACCCGAGTCGCTCAGTATCCCGTTGAACCGATGTTTTTGTCCCGCTGGTCGCCGCGCGCCATGAGCGGTCAGCCCATCGCTGAAGAGTCGATGCTTCGCCTGTTTGAGGCCGCGCACTGGGCTCCTTCGGGTGGAAACTCGCAAGGCTGGCGCTTTGTCTATGGCATCGCAGGACAGCCCGAGTTTGCGCCGCTGTTTGACCTGCTCGCCGACGGAAACAAGATCTGGTGCCAGCGAGCCGGTGCGCTGATTGTGGTGCTGTCGCAGACGGTGCTCGACGGTGGTCGTCCCAATCCGTCGCATGCGTTCGATGCAGGTGCGGCGGCGATGAGCCTGGCGCTGCAAGGCAATGCGATGGGCCTGTACGTTCACACGATGGGTGGCTTTGATGCCGAGCGAGCGCGCGTCGCACTCGAGGTGCCGGAGCAGTTCGCGGTGAATGTGATGATGGCGATCGGGCATCCCGGCCCGGTGGAAGAGCTGCCAGAGCGGCTGCGCGAGCGCGAAGTCCAGAGCGCACGTCGTCCCGTCCAAGAGCTGATCTTCAAAGGCAAGTTCGCTCGATAGCCGCTGCATCGTCCGAATCAGCCAGGCGGGGCGTCGTGGTACGATGACGCCATGGGGGATTCTTTGCGCGTTTATCGAGACTTGGCCGTAGCCTGCTTGCTTGCTGCGTCCGCGTGTGCGGGTCCAAGCGCCGAAAAATCGAGCGGTGGTGGCTCGGGCAAGCTGCCGCCGCAGGTGCTGGATACTTCGGATGTTCAGGAGCTGATCGGCTCGCTTTCGGGATCGTCGCCGCGCTGTCAAAACGGCTTCTGTACGTGTCGCGAGATCGATGCGGCGGGCCGTGGCGCAGCGGAAACCGATGCCGAGTCGAGTCCTCCTGCTCCGGGCTTCAAGCGCTTTGAGCTACGCACCGGACGCGGCGACGACACCATGCGCATCACCATCGAAGGCGTTGGCACCTTCGTCAAGAGCGGTCCGACACCCGACGCACGCTGCATCTACGTCGATCTTCCGCCGGGCGCACACCGCGTTCGCTATCACGTCATCGCAGCCAACCCGACGCAAGGTGCCGAGCCTCGACTGCGCGTGAGCGAATACGGAGAAAAGTTTAAGCGCTGGTATCGCACCTTTTCGTTTCGCTGCACCGACGGATCGCAGCCTTGTACCAAAGACCTGGCCCGCGATGAGTTCGAGCGCCTGGCCAAGCAGACCGACGGAAAGTTTGATCCGTGCGGCTCGACCAAAGTCCAAGGCATGCGCTTTTCGACCGATCGCGAGGCCGATGCCTCGGTGGGCGACTTCAACCTGCAGTTTGTCCTCAACGCCTACAAGTTCGCGCCGCGCTTTGCGCCCGACACCGCAAGCTGCAAAGGACTGAGTCCCACAAAGCCCGCTGGCGCTGGCGCATCGCTCGAAGACGGAGAAATGACCGTCACGCCCGCCAAGTAGTCACGCAAGACCAGCCTCGGCGCTACGTCTTGCGATCGCCTTCGATCCGAAACCACGCCACGACCACCATCAGCACCGTCAAGACCAGCCACAGCATCGTCGCAGTGATCGGATCGAGCTTCTGCTTAATCGTGTACGGCGCGCTGTTGTAGACGATGTCCAAGTGAACCATGTAGACCGTCAGCGACGCTTGGCCCATGATCCTCGTCGGGGAAAATCCATCCGTGAGCCGTAGCTGTTCGATGAAGTACGACGCTGCAGTGCCAATCAGACAGAACGCGATGCGGTTGCAGAAGATAAACGGCGGATCGACTTTGATGGTCTTCGTCGACGAAAACACCGACAAGTGCAGCGTTTCCAGCCCGTAGCCCGCGAGCCAGCACAACAGCCCAAGGGCCACCGACCACCACATCACCTGCGACAAGCGATTGTGACGAGCCGCGCGCAGCCACCACGAGCCCACCGCCGCGCCGGTCAGCGTATACGCCAGCCACGGAAACAAGGGAAACTGCCCGAGCGGATTGGCTCCCGGCCACAGATACGCGACGAGCGGCCCCGGACCACTGGGCGAGCCCAGCTTTTGCAGCGTCGGTGTGATTGCCGCGACGAGCAGCGCCGCGAGCAGCGGACGCCACGGAATGCGCCGATCTTCTAAATCTTTGGGCGACGCGACATACGCCGTCACCATCAGCGACAGACCGATGCACTGGAGCACATCGACCTTCCACATCGACATCGCGTCTTTGGTCTGCCCGCCGCCGATCAGCCACTCGACGATGCGAAAGCCGTAGCCGATGAGAAAGACTTCCAGCCCACGAAACAGCGCGCCGAGCCGGGCTTCGGCAACCGGCACACTGCGACGGACATCACTCGCAAAGCGCATGGCCAGCGACACGCCTGCCAGAAACAGAAACATGCGCGCGGGCAAGCCACCGAGCCGCAGCCTCGCCCAAATCCACCACGTTCCCTGACGATATGGCTCCGTCGTCCACGCGTCGTAGGCGTGGGTCTGGATCATCAGGATGCAGGCCAGGCCTCGGAACCAGTCAATAAAGCCAAATCGTTGCGACGGCACGCTGCGGGAACCTCTTGTTATCGACCGCGACCTGATTTTCCCATATCAGCAGCCCGTTTTAGCAGTCACCTTGCGGCAGTGTGCTCGCCGACACGTAGTTGCTGGTCTTCCACAGCCCGTCGTAGAGCGTGCGCATCGCGTGATAGTTCCACAGCTTGAGCCGATGTCCGACCGTTGCTCCCGCTTGCACTTGTGTCGCCGCTGGCTGTCCGTCGGGCCCGATCTGCACCGAGATCGTTCCGTCGCCAAAGCGAGTTCCGTCATCGTCGATCGTCAGCGTGTGCTCAATGCCATCGATGCGTCCGACCATGCGGCCCGGAGTGACGACGAAGCCATCCTGGTGATGCGCCGCTTGATAGCTGACCGCCGACGAAAAGAAGCGCGGCTTGAGCTTGTACGGTCCGCCCCACTCGGGACAGAAGATGTCGCAGTTGCCGCACTCGTTGCAGGCGTCGGCGAAGTTGGCGATTTGAATCGTCTCACGCAGTGCAAAGGTTCCGGCTTCGACCTCGGTGAGCTGTCCTTGTTCATCGACGACCAGATCGCGCAGCGGAATGCCTGAAATCGCCGGCGTCGAGATCGCAAAGTTTGCGTCGTTTGGACAGACGGCAATGCACTTGTCGCAGCTGAGACAGTCAAACATCACCAGCTTGCTGCTCAGCCGACGCGGCGTTCCGCTGTTTTTGGCCGCCGCATAGCGAGGGTCCGCCACGACACGGGTCGCGTAGTCTCGCAAGGTCTGCACCATGCCGCCGCGCTGCGCGACAAGCTCCGACAAGGTCCGCGCGCCTGCTTCGGCGAAGCGCTCGGGCATCGAGTCCAGATACTTCGCCATTCTTCCGTAGCCGCCCGGACGAAGTAGGTCGGTACACACAGTCACCGGCACCAGCCCACAGGCCACCACCTCGGCGCAGTTCTTTTGGTCGATTCCACCCGAAAACGAGATCGGAATGCGTCCATCCGTCGCTTCCGCAAAGCGCGCCGCCAGCGAGATCGCCAGCACATGCAGCGGCTGTCCCGACAGGTACATCAGCTCTTCGTTTTGCGGGAAGAACTGCTTGTGGTTCTTCACCACCAGCGTGTTTGAAAACTTCACGCCGAGCCGACAGCCCGCTTTCGTCGCTGCGGTCTGGAGCCTCGCAATCATCGCCAGCGCATCGTCCCAGCGCAGATCGCTATCGAACGAGTGCTTCACCAGCCGCAGATCTTTGTACCCGAGCCGATGACACAGCAGCTCGTCCACTTGCTCAAAGCCCAGCAGCGTCGGGTTGAGCTTCACCACCACATGCATCTGGTGACGCGCAAACAGGTGCTCGACGATGCGCTCGATCTCGTCGGGCGGACAGCCGTGGAACGTCGAGAGCGTCACGCAGCTTGATAGCTCTGACGGAATCTCGTCGGGAAGACAGGATCGCAGCGCGGGCGAAAGCTCATCGCGCAGCTTGTCGAGAAGCGGCGACGCATCGCGCATCATGTCCAGCCACGACGCGACCTGTGGACTGCGAATCCCGTCGAGCGAATAGCCCACCGAGATATCAAACAGCGTATCCAGCTCGCCTTGACGAAGGTTTTGCGGGTTGAGCTTGCGCAGCGCGTGAACCAGCAGCCAGCCTTTCGCGTATTCCGTCAGCGATTCTTCCAGCCGAAGCTCTTGCGACCACTCGACGTTGTAGCCGACGTTTTCGATGTCGATGCACGGACGCGGAATGTTCAGCGTGTCGTTTACCTGAACCGTTTTTAGTTCCATCACGCGCGCGCCACCCAGCCACGACAGCACCAGGTTCTGCGCAAGCTGCGTGTGCGGTCCCGCCGCCGGTCCAATCGGACTCGACGCGCGTCGGCCATGCAGCAGCACCGACAGATCCACTTCCGAGCCTGGATAGAAGCGATGCCGAGGCAGATCGAAGATCGGTCCTCGCTGTTCGACCTCGTGACGCAGGCGGGCAAGCAGATGCGAAAGGGGCTGGGGAACAAGATGCATTGAGAGGGTATGTTCTCAAGGCGCGTCCCCAATCAAGTGAAAATGGATGTGCTGAGCGGTCGTTTGCTTAGTTTGGCAGCGAGCCCTTTTTGGCTTCGACGGGCGGCGGATCTTGAAGCGGTGGAAACACCAGCTGCGCCGCTGCTGCGACCATTCGATCGGGATCTTGCTGCGCACGCTCCAGTCGCTGTCGTCGCGCCGTCGTAAAGCCTTGGCCTTTGACCGCCGCCGCTTGCAGCGCCCGCACCCCGAGCAGTCGCAAGATCGCGTGGGGACTTTGCAACAGCTGCTCTTCGAGCGGCTCCAGATCGTTGGCTGGCATCGCTTGCACCGCGTCGCTGGCCGCCAAGATGGTCTCGGCATCGAGCAGCTTGGTCTGCGCAAGTCGCTGGAGCGCAAGCCACAGCGCGTCGGGCAAAAGCAGCTTCGTCATCGCCCGCAGGTGCAGCGTCGTCAGCAGCGGATCGCTCGACAGCACGTTTGTGATCGCTTCCCCGAGTCGAACATGCAGCGTGGTCTTGCGATCGAACACCGCGCCGAGCTGCTCGACGACAATTGCCAGTGCGCGACGGTTTGGCTTGGTGTTCCGAAGCTGCGCTTCAAACGCAGGCACATCCGACGGAATCGCACGAAGCAGGATCGCTCGCATGGCCGATTCCACTTCGTCGTAGTAGCGCGAGTCGAGCCGCGACAGACACGCCAACAAAAAACCTCGGCTGTGATCGCGAAGAGGCAGCGACGGTGCTTTTTGCAGCAGATCGCGACGCGCTTCCGGCTCGGGACGAGCCAGCACCAGCGTCAGAACCTGCGCCAGCTTGGCATCGCTCTGGACCGTTAGACGCTCGGCGGGAATGTCGCCGATTCGCGTCGCCAAGATAAAGTCCGGTCCCGTCGCCGCTTGTCGCAGAATTTGCCAGGTTTCGTCGCGATGCAGGTGATCCCACAGCGCGCGACACAGCGCGATCCGAATGTCGCGATGCAGCGTGGGCTGATCGAGCGACAGCAGCAGCTTGTACGCTTCGTCGCTGCGCAGCTCACCGAGCAGCCGCACGACTTCCTTGGCAACCGTCACCTTCTTGAGCGACACGCCGCGCAAGATCGTCACCGCTTGCATCGCGGGCATGTCCCCGAGTGCCAGCCTCAGTCCGTAGATCGCAAAGCGCGCACGCTGATCTTCCAGACACGCCAGCAGCTTCGGAATGCCTTGTCCCGCGTCGAAGCGAGACAGCGTTCGCACCGCTCGTTCGCTGATCGCCGCACGCTTGTCGTCGCACAGCGCAATCAGCGCATCGCCCGACGTGTACGCCAGTCGATACAGCCGATCCATCGCCCACAGCACCGACGGAGTGTCGCGATCATCATCACCATACAGCCCACGCAGCGTGCCGCAGAACAGCGACTGCTGATGCGGATTCCAGCGAAAAAATCCATCGTGAAACGGCAGCAGCCAGCGCGTCTTTCCCGTCGCAAAGCGCCCGGTGACGACCTCTCCCGCCAGATACGGTTCGAGCAGATCTTGCCGCTTGCGATGCAGATAACCCCACACCATCGGCACGCAGATGAAGCTGCGATCGCGCTTGAGCGCTTTGGGAATCAGCCGCTCGAGCAGCGGTGCGTGCGCATGTCGAACCGCCGACAGCAGCAGCTCCGCTTGATGCGGATAGGCCACGCGCAGCAGCGCTGTTTCGACGCTGTCTTCCACTTCCGGTGGCAGTTTTTCGACGGTCCGAATCAGCCCCGCGAGCTGCGCATCCCAGCCTTTATCAACCCAGCGACGACAGACTTCCACCACGCAGCGCTCAAAGCGCGGACGCAGGTGCAGGTAAAACAGCTGCAAGATGCCCCACGACACCGTCGCGTTGGCCGTCTGAGACATCGTCTTTTCGAGCAGCTCGGGCAGTCCTTTGACCAGGCGAATGCGACGGCCCAGGCTCTCGGTCAGACCCCAGAGCTGGCTCTCGCGCTCTTTGCTTGCCCACGAGTTTGCGATCAGCATCAGCGACGGACCCAGCGCTTCCACCTCCGCGTCGCTCAGCATGTCACCGAGCCCCGGTGCGTAGATCGTCCCGCGCTCTTTGAGCAGCGTCGCCAGCCACTTCGCTCCGTGCGCTCCGTCGAGGAAGAACAGCCGCACCACCAGTCGCTCTGCCGTCTGAGCCGTCGCGTGCGATAGATCCGCCGCATCCAGCGCATCGCGCAGCAGCTGTCCGACGATTGCCAGGTGTTTTTTGTCCCAGATCTGCCGAGGCCACTCGACGAGCGCCATCAGCATGCGCAGCCGCACCGGATCTTGCTCGAACTTTTTGCCAAGACACAGCTTCAGCGCTTCGTCGACGCGATCGGGCTTCACGGGCAGCCGTCCCGCCACCCCGAGCAGCGTCGTCAGAGCGATGCCGCGCATGTCTCCTTCGGGATGTCCCAGATACGCGCCCAGCTGCGCCAGCGCTTCGTCCCACGACAGCAGCTGCGCATAGTGAATCCGCGCCTCGGGCCGCGTCTTGAGCGCCGTGACCTCATGCAGGTGTCGTCGCGCTTCTCGCTCGGCCAAGTCATTGGGAAGCTGCTTCACCGTCTGAATGTCGATGACGCCGTCGCGGTTTTGGCTGGCCGCTGACCACGCTCGATAGATCGTCTCTCGCTCGGGCCGCTCGACGGGAACTTCCGCCAAAAGACACGCGCCCCAGCTTGGATCACGCGGCTTACTCGACAGAAACGCTTGCACCACCGCGTCTTTTTGTTCCGTCGAGAGCTTGCGAAAAAAGTGCCGAGGATTGCCGAGCGACTGCCGACACATCGTCACCAGATAGCGCAGCGACGCGGGCTGAAGCCGTCGGACTTTGGACGCAAACAGCTCATGTGGCAGCGCCAGCTTGTGCGACTCACACAGCGCGACAAGCTCGTTCGGTTTGCGCTCGGACAGGGGCCGAATCACATCCGGTGGCAGTCCTTCCCCGTGACGGAGCCGCGCGTGTAGAAGCTGCACCGCTGCATCCGGCGTTCGCACCGACAGCTCGTGCAGCGCGCTCGTCACCGCCAGCTTCCACGGCCCGAGCAGCGGACCTTTCGCAAGCTCCGCCTGCGCCGCTTCGGCAAACCGCTGTGGATGATGCAGCGCAAAGCGTGCAAAAAACGCCGAGGTCGGCTGCGACAGCGCGCGCGGCAAGTGACGCAGCAGTCCGGCATCGCTACAGAGCGGCACCACCTCGGCCAGCAGGCGATGCTCGGGACCTTGTGCGATGTGATCGGCCAGCGCATCAATCGGCCCGGTGCGACCCGCTTGGCGAAGCTGCTGCGCCAGCCACAAGTGCCAGCCGGTCGAAAACGCCTGGATCAGCGCTTGCGTCGCCTGCGCGTCGTTACAGCACAGCGCCACCAGCTTGCGCGCTTGTCCGCGAACCAGCCGAGAGCCATCGCCGAGCCCCAGCAGCACCTGCGCACCGTCTCGGCTGCCTTGACAGCTCTTGAGCACCAGACGACGCACAAACACCGGCCCGTTCCATAGCTCGCTGATCAGCGCGCTCGCACGGGCATCGGTCTTTGCCATCACTCCGAGCGCGACCATCGTGCGCACTCGATCGTCATGAACTTGCGCGGACAGCCGCTCGATGAAGCGCTCCGACCCGCAAAGCTCTACTGCTTGCAGCTTGGTCATGCACATCCCCCCAGAAGGCTTGACCATTTTATCGCGGCGCGGCGGGAATTTGGGCCTTCTCGCACGCCCTACGAATCGAGTAGGCTCAAGTGGTATAGCGAATATTCACTCTAACCAAAGAGCCAAAGAGGACGATCCATGAGCCGTACCAAGCGCAAAACCAGCACCCGAGCCAAGACCCACATCGCAGGCGTGAAGTCGCGCCGCAAGCGTCGCATCAAGGCGGCAGGTGGAACGCGCAATGTCACGACGCGCCGTGCTCGTCGTCTGCGTCGGCTGGCTGCGAAGAAGTAAGAACGCTTGCTCTCGGTGAGCAAGCAGCGACAGCGCTAGGTACGAAGCGAGCCGCTCGACCTAGCGTGGGTGGGGAAGTGAGCGGCGCAGGCTACGCTTGGCGGTGCTCAGACGGACGACGGCTCGACAGGTGAGCCGCAACGCTGGGAAGCGCGGC
The DNA here is from genome assembly GCA_937868485.1 of uncultured Myxococcales bacterium. GTDB lineage: Bacteria > Myxococcota_A > Polyangia > Palsa-1104 > JAEUJZ01 > JAEUKA01. The sequence continues at coordinate 18,162 of CALMML010000385.1, forward strand.
AAAGCGATCGTAGAACGCGCGCAGCGTCGGATAGCGATCGAGCAGATCCGCGCGCTTGGACAGGTTGCTGTCCATCGTGTCCCACACCGCCACATCGGCGATGCTCGGCGACTCACCGGCAAACCACGGACCGGACTTGCTCGGGTTCGCGAGCAGCTTTTCCATCACCTTGAGGTGCTGATCCAGGCCCTCGCTCCAGTACTTGTCGACCAGCTCTTGCGCGGTGCCGAACATCCGCGCGTAGGCGACCGGCATGAACTTGGCGCGCCAGTCCATCGCAGATTCCAGCACGTAATCGGTCACCGTGTGCTCGATTTCCGTCTGACCGTACAGGTTCAGCACGCGGCCCAGGTGACGGATGATGGCGCCCGACTGAGGGATCAGACAGGACTTGTCTCCGTGCGTTTCCCGGAGCACAGGAACCTGGCCAAGCGGCATCTGCGGCTTCAGCGTCGCCCAGTCCGTGACCGGCACGTCGGTAAACGCGGCTTGGCCGAGCGCAAACGTGAGCCGCAGCATTTCCGCGCGGCCATGAATCGGGAAGTAGATCAGCTCGAATGTGGGCAGGGTGCTCTGGGTCATGGAACCAAATCCTCCAACGGTTTCGCTACTTGGGCTTTGGACTTGCCTGCTTTGCGGCAGGCGCAGGATTTTTTTCAGGTGCCTTGGCCGGTGCCGGTGCGTCATCGCCTTTCATGGCTTGCTCGAGCATCGGGTTGAGCCGGTGCGGACCTCCGGGTGGATCGGCGACCACTTTGGCGGGCACTCCGAGCGCGGGCGCAGCCTGGGTCGGAACCACTGGCGGCGCTGCGGCGGTCTTGCCCTCCGCGTCCGTAAACAGCAGCGTACCGAACTTATCCAGCGCGTGGAAGTCCCCGACCAGCGGTGGCGACCAAGACGATCCGGTCTGTGGCTTGCCATTTGGGCGATCCAGGCGGAAAAAGTTCGCGCGCCACTCGGTTCCCACCTGTGGTGGCACGCCTTTGACCGCTTCCAGGCGACCTTTGACGGCGCTCATCGGCACGCGCATCTCGACCGTCCAGCCCGAGTCTCGATCGTCGCGCTGATTGAGCGTTCCGTGAACCTGCACCGCCGTCTGCATCGCCGATTCCCACGCATTGTCGTTTTGCCGATACGCGGGCAGCCAGGAATCAAACGTGGTGTTGCGCGGGCTGACCTGTAGCTCGACGTAGGTCTTTGCGTCTCCGTCGGGATCGAGGAACACTTCCGCCGCCTCTTCGGTCCACAGCTTGTCGTCGTGCTTTTCGAGCGATCCCCACACATCGGTATCGACGAACTCGAACGAGATGTAGAGGTTCTGATCGTCCCACAGCAGCTTGGCCGACGCGGGCTGCGCAGCAGGCTCTCCGGTCATGGTGTGAACAAACGGTCCGGTCGAGACGGCGTTTTTCCAGGCTGTCTCGTCGAGCTTGCCGTCGATCGTGATGCTCTGTCCTTCGGGCAGCCGTCGCACTTGCAGCTTGCGAGGCGCTGACAGCGGAGCGCCGCCTTTGACCGGCAGCTCGAGCGCAATCACCCGATTTTGACCGTCTTGACGACCGCTCTTGACCTGAAGTCGCTCGTTTTTCTTGTAGAACCCGACGAACAGCGCCAGCTTGTCCGCCGTAAACGTCGACGGAAGCGGAATCTTTTGGATGTCGCGGATGATCTCGCCGTCTTTCCACAGCGCGACCGGATACTTTCCACCGATGGGAACGTGATCCGCGTTGTGGTGCAGCCTGCGATCGGGCGTCGCGATGTGAACAAACTGCTTCCAGCCGTCGCCGAGCGCTTTGTCTACTCGATAATAGTGTGTGACGGTGAAGGTCTGGCCGGGGACGACCTCGCTCACGTCGACATCCGCACCGAGATAGACGACTTTTCCGCCCTTGGCGTTTTCCAGTACCGCACCGCTTGGAAACTGCGGCGTCGGTGCGACGGAAAGAATGTGCTCGCGCGCCGCCTTGAGCGCTTCTTCGCTGGGGGCCGAATCACCGCTTTGCTCGACGCAGCCAGTCAATGCAGCACACAGCGCACCACCAGCCGCTGCGCAGCGAACGACGTGAGTAACTCGGGACAAGGAAACCGACATAACTCTCCTCGAAAGTAGAAGGGCTGCCGGGGTTTTAGCGTATTTGGCGCTACTTGTCGCTGGGCGGTTGGGATTCGGCGGGGGTCTCAGCCTGCGCGGCTTCGGTCTTGGCTTCGACTGGAGCTGCCTGCGTCGCTTCCGCTGCGGCTTCGGTCTTGGCTTCGGTCTTTCCTTCTCCCGCAAAGCCGAGCGCACTTGCGGCCTGATCGACCGCTTGACCGACGACCGATCGCATCTGCGTCGCGACGGAATCCAGCCGCTTTTGCAGCACGCTCCAGCTCTCTTCGGCGGCTTTTTGCAGCTTCTGGAACTGCTCGTATTCGGCTTGGTGCTCGGCTTTGAGCTTGTTCAGATCGGCTTCAACCTGCGCTTTGGCGTCGCTGGCACTCTGCTGGAATCGCTCCGACAGCTCATCGATCTGCTTGCCGAGCTGACCGATGCGCTCTTCGAACTTGCGTCGCAGCTCATCAATCTGCGAGCGGGCTGCGCTCTCGGTCTGGGAACTGGAATCACTCATCTGGTTTGTACCTCCGCTTACAAAGATTTCCACGAAATCGAGCACCGCAAGGGGCTGATTGAGCGGCAAGAGCGGGCAAGCAAGTCCTCGCGTCGCCAGCAGGTCCGGCTGATCGGTGGCCACCGCCACAATGCGCGGATCGGACAGCGCGAGCAGCGGATGCCCAAGCTGTGGTCGATGAACCTCCAGCTTGTGGAGCAGCGGATGGTCAACGTGGCGCAGGCCTTCTATCAGCACCAGATCCAGCCGTCGCGTATCCAGCCGAGCCAGCAGCGCATCGAGGGACGGCAAGTCGGGTTCGGGATCTTCGCCAAACAAGGCCCAGCGCTGCGACGAAAAGACCAGCGTCTGTCGCGCGCCCGCCCGTCGCAATCGATCAGAGTCTTTGCCTCGCACGTCGGGCTCGAAGCTGTGGTGTGCGTGCTTGATCGCGGCGATGCGCAGGCCGCGTGCAGACAGCTCAGCGATGAGCCGTTCACACAGCGTGGTCTTGCCCGCGCCGCTATATCCGACGATCCCGAGCACCTTCATGCGCAGACTTTGCCACGGACGGCTCTCTGCTGATAAGAAGGTTGTATGAGCACCTTCAGCTTCGCGATCGTCTCGGACATCCACGTCTACGTGAGCGGCAGCGTTCCTTCGAACTTCACCAAGGTGATGGCGCAGGTGGCCGGGCTGACGCCGCGCTTTGTGGTGCTAAGTGGCGACGGAACCAGTGGAAATCCCGACGATGGTGCCAGTCGAGACAAGGTTGCGCTGTGGTGGCGTGCGTTTCGCGGAGCTTGTCAGCCGCTCGTCGATCGCGACATTCCGATCCTGCCGATCGCGGGCAATCACGACTACTACACATCGGCGCAGCGCGACGGATATCAGGCGGCGTGGGCGTCGCTGAGCGAAGAGGTGAGCGATCGCTTCATCCTGTCGGGTCGTCCGCCGCTGTACTACTCGCTGCAAGTCGATGAGCTGCGGTTGACGATGCTACACGTCGTCGATCAAGCGCTGCCGTCCGACGTGGCGCAGTTTGTCCGTCAGGATGCCGCCGAGACGCCGGAAGGCTCGCTGAAGCTGTGCATCGGTCACGTTCCGCTCGTGTCGATGATGGGCAAGACGAGCGAGTCTTATCGCGATGAGCTGGGGTCGCTGCTCGTCGATACCGGCCATTCCGCGTTCTTTGCTGGGCACGAACACCTGGTCTGGGAACAGTCGCTGAGCTTTCCTTCGGGCGATCTGCATCACGTTCACGTCGGAACCGGCAGCGGCACCTATCACTTTCCGCTCAGTCGAGCCACCTACGACAAGCACTGCACGGGAAACGAAGGCACGCTGCCGTATAATGGGCGACGGTTTGCGCTCGATCCGGGCACGCGTCAGCAGGCCGACAAGACCAACATCTGTATGGTCAATGTCAGCGACGGAACGTACTCGGTGGAACACTTGACCTTGCGCGGCGGAGAGCTTCAGCGCTTCGGTATGCCGTAGCTGCGGCTGGATTCTGCGTCGCAGGCTGCGTGGACGGTTTGACCGCTGCGCGTCGCGGAGTATGCTGCCGCCGTGTCTGCCGACGAGCGTTCCCCTGAGCTGTCCGCGCCGCTTGCGTCGCATCTTGCGGCGTATCTGACGGAGCTTCGTGATGTGCGTCGGGTGTCTCCCGAGACGGTTCGCGCCTATCGCTGCAACGTCGAGGAGTTTCTCCGCTTCGTCGGACAGCGCAAACAGCGGTTGATCGATCTGCCCGATCTGGACTTGTGGGCGGTGCGCGGCTTTTTGGCGCAGCGACACGGGGAAGAAAAGCCGCTCACGACCAGCCGAAAGCTGTCTGCACTGCGATCGTTCTTCGAGTTTCTGCGACGGAAAAAGCTGATCGAAGAAAACGTCGCCAAGCTGCTTCAGCGTCGCAAAGCAGAGCTGCCGCTGCCCACGTTTTTTACGCCGGAACAAGCGACGGCGCTGCTGGAGCAAGTGAAACCCACCGACGAAGATGAGCCGCACGCGCAGGCGGTGACGCTGCGTGATCGGGCGCTGCTCGAGCTGATCTACGGCGCGGGGCTGCGGGTGAGCGAGGCAGTTTCGCTCGATGTCGGTCATATCAGCGACGAAGATCCATCGCTGGCGAGCGGCGAGCCGATCTTGCTGGTGCGCGTGCTCCACGGCAAAGGCCGCAAAGATCGACTGGTTCCGGCGGGAACGAAGGCCAAAGAAGCGCTTACGCAGTATCTACAAGTGCGGCACTTGCTGGCTCATCCAGCGACGGAAGAGATCGAACCGCACGCGCTGTTTCTGTCGGTACGCGGCAAGCGGCTCGGGGTGCGAGAAGTGCGACGCATCCTCGATCGGGCGACGCAGCACAGCGGCCTGTCGGCGAGTCATCCGCACGCGCTGCGGCACAGCTACGCGACGCACCTGCTTGGATCGGGGGCGGATCTGCGATCGATTCAAGAGCTGCTCGGACATCAAAACCTGTCGACCACGGCACGCTACGCCCACGTCGACTTACAGTATCTTTGGGACCAATATCAGCATCACCCGCATGCGCAAGCCTCGTCGTCGAGCGAGCGCACGGGTCGCAAGGACTCTTCACGATGAGCGAGATCTTTCATGCCACGACCGTGCTGTGTGTGCGACGTGGCGCTCAGGTTGCGATGGGCTCAGACGGACAGGTGACGCTGGGCAACACCGTCGTCAAGTCGCAAGCGCGCAAGGTCAGGCGAATGGCCGAAGGGCGCGTGCTCGGTGGCTTTGCGGGCAGTGCTGCCGACGGAATCGCGCTGTTTGAACGGCTGGAAGCGAAGCTAAAAGAACACAACCAGCAGCTCTTGCGGGCGGCGGTCGAGCTGGCCAAAGACTGGCGAACCGATCGGGCGATGCGCAGGCTGGAAGCGATGATCATCGTCGCGGATCGCGAACGAACGCTGCTTTTGTCGGGCAGTGGCGACGTGATTGAGCCCGAAAACGGCGTGGCGGCGATTGGATCGGGCGGTCCGTTTGCGCTGGCAGCGGCGCGGGCGCTGTGTGAAGCGACGACGCTCAGTCCCAAAGAAGTGACCGAGCGAGCGCTGCGCATCGCCGGGGAAATCTGCATCTACACCAACACGCAGCTCGCGATGGAGGAGCTGTCATGAGCGAGCGGATCGTCGGACGAGCGCTTACCCCGCGTGCAATTGTCGAGGAGCTGGATCGGTACATCGTCGGTCAAAAAGACGCCAAGCGGGCGGTGGCGATCGCGCTGCGCAATCGCTGGCGACGACAGCAGGTGGACGGACAGCTCCGCGATGAGATCACGCCAAAGAACATCATCTTGATTGGACCGACGGGCGTCGGGAAGACCGAGATCGCGCGGCGGCTGGCAAAGCTCGTCGGTGCGCCGTTTGTCAAAGTCGAAGCCAGCAAGTTCACCGAGGTCGGCTACGTCGGTCGCGATGTCGAGTCGATGGTGCGCGATCTCATCGAAGTGTCGGTAAAGCTGGTCAAAGACGAAGAGCGACAGGCGGTGCAGAGCCGAGCGCGGGAAGCGGCAGAGGAGCGTCTGCTCGATGTGCTGCTGCCTCCTCCGTCGAGAAATGCCGGTGGTGTGGTCAGTCGGCCCGCAGGCCAAGCGGTGGAAGGCGTGACCGACGAGCCGCGTGACAGCAGTCAGTCGGCGACGCGCGAAAAGCTGCGTGAGCTGTTGCGGCAAGGCAAGCTCGACAGTCGCGAAGTCGAGCTAGAGGTGAGCGAGTCACACGGCGGTGCCGAGGCCCTGGCGGGGACGAACCTGGAGCAGATGGGCTTCGATATGTCGCAGCTTCAGAACCTGTTTGGCGGGCAGCGAAAAAAGAAGCGCAAGGTCAAGATTCCCGAGGCCAAAGAGCTGCTCGCGAGCGAAGAAGCGCAGAAGCTGATCGACATGGACAAGGTCCAGCGCGAGGCGGTTCATCGCGCCGAGCAGGCTGGCATCATCTTCATCGACGAGATCGACAAGGTGGCGGGACGAGAGCGGGCAAGTGGTCCCGATGTCTCTCGAGAAGGCGTGCAGCGCGATCTGCTGCCGATTGTCGAAGGCTCGACGGTGACGACCAAGCATGGGCCGGTGAAGACCGATCACATCTTGTTCATCGCGGCGGGTGCGTTCCACGTCAGCAAGCCGTCGGATCTGATTCCCGAGCTGCAAGGTCGCTTTCCGATTCGCGTCGAGCTTCAGCCGCTGTCGCAGTCGGATCTGGTGCGGATCTTGAGCGAGCCGGAAAACTCGCTGTGTCGTCAGTACGCGGCGCTGCTCCTGACCGAAGGCGTGAAGCTGCACTTTCACGACAGCGCGGTGGCGGAGATTGCGCGGATCGCTGCCGACGCCAATCGGATGCTGGAAGACATTGGAGCGCGACGGCTTCAGACGATCTTGGAGCGCGTTCTCGACGAGCTGTCGTTTGAAGCGCCGGAAGTCGGTCGTCACGGCGACTGGGCGGTCGAGATCACCGCTGACTACGTGAAGCAGCGGGTCGAGAGCGTGCTCAGCAATCCCGACTTATCGAAGTACATTCTGTAACCCACGCTACTGAATCGTCCGTTTTTCCCGCGCGCAGGTCGCTTGTTGCGGCGTGACAGCGCGGGCGTGCTTCTCGGTCCGTTGGCCTGCACAGCCAGAAGCCTGAGCCTTTGTAAGTGGTTAAAAACGTGCTGTAAATTACTGAATGTATCGGCTATTCTGGGCTCCAACGGGAGATTGATGATGAGCTATCGCTTGCTGTGCGCCCTGGCGTTGTCTGTGATTGCCCTCGGTGGTTGCACGGAAACCAAGAAAGAGTGGCGCAAGGACGGCGTTCCCAAAGACGTCGTCAAGCGTCAGAAGGCGCTGTGCGACTACAAGGCGGAGCTGGATGCGGGCTCTCCGGCGGGACTTTCGGGCGATGCCAAGGAATCGCGCAAGGGTCAGGTGGCCAAGTTTTCGTCGCTGTGCATGAGCGCGAACGGCTACAAAGAAGAAGAGATCACCGAGTACAAGTAGCCGCTACCGTCGCTCCTGTGTCGCTTGCATCAGCAACAGCGGCAGTGCGACGAGCGCCATCACTCCCCACAGCGGCTGCACGAGCAGTCCGACGAGCTTTCCGATTCCCACAAGCGCCAAGATCCCGAGCCGCAGCCGTCCGTAGGGCTTTCTCGCCGTCGGATGCAGCAGCAAGAGGTCCGTCGGCCACAGCACAAGCAGCGCTTCATTGATGCGTAGCTCGGGCAGCCTGGCGACGAGGAGCAGCGACCACGGCACGAGCGCGAGCAGCGACCACAGCCCGACGGTCAGCACCGCGCCCAATCGGCCCGCAAGCCCCGTCAGTAGGAGCAGCAGCAGGGTCGCCAGCAGCCACAGATAGATCGGACGCAGCGACGACGGTGGCTCCAGCGGCTGACTGCGCGCATACAGGATCTCGGGCTCGGCGTGCAGGCGCTGCTGAAGCTCGCTGCGCAGGACTTCGGGAAGGAACATGCTGTCCCAGCCGCTCGTCGCTGCATCGACGCGACGACCCAGGACAGCCTGCTGAAGCGTACGCAGCGCGGGAGAGGTCGCAAAGCCCGTCTCAACTCGACTACGCAGCGACGGATGACTGGGTGAGAGGTTGTCCCTGCGCAGCGCTCCGTCGGTCACTTGATCGATCAGGTCGCGGATGCGCGTCGTGCAGTTGTCGTCGAAGTGCCGATAGTTGTAGAGCGTCTGCTCGGGATGATCCGCGAGGTGGAGCGCGGCGACGAGCTGCTCAAGCTGCGCGGGCGGCAGCGGCAGTCTCTGACGGTAGACGGTGCGATCCTCGAAGCGATAGATCGCCATCATGCGTGGCTGACTGAGCACCGACACCCAAAAGCGACCGTGTCCGCGCAGCACGCCCCAGGTCAGCGGTCCCGGCGTCGAAAAGTCAGCGGTTCCGTAGTTGTAGCAGCGTCCGAGTGGACTCGCTTCGTCGGTGACACAGATGGCAGCGTGACCAAATCGGGAAAACAGGTCGTCGCCGGGGCCCATCGTGTACACATCGACGGACGGTTGATTGTGGGCGACGGCAGCTTGCGGGATCAAAAGACCCAGTACAAAAGCCAGCCAAGTCAGCCTGAGAAACTGGCGAAGCCTCATCCCTTTGATCTTGGCAGCTTGGACCCGCGTTCAGCAAGCCGCGCTGCGCGTTTGTTGTCGTCGCTGCGTCGTGAAGTCGCATTCCCTTTTCGGGCAAGTCGCGCTATGAAGCGAGGGCTCGATGCTGTTTACCGTTCTTCCTCATAGCGAGCTGGCTGCCAGTGAGCCACCGTCGCCAAGTCCGTCGCCGCCATCCGGTCCACCGCCGTCTGTTGTGAGTCGCTGGGTCCTGCTTGCGCTGTCGGTTGTGCTGATCCTGTCGTCGCTTGCGATTGCGGTGTCGGCGGTGGTTGTGTCGCGTCGCCATGCTCGTCAAGTGATGCCGGGCATTGTCCTGACGGGCGTTGGCGGGCACGGCGCGGTGCCGCTCGGTGCGGTGTCGCTCGACGAGCTTCCGAAGCGCATCCACGAGCTGGGCGAGCGTTTTTTGGATCAGCGCGTCAGGCTGCTCATCGGACAGGACAAGACCTCGGCGCGGCTGCGTGAGCTGGGCATGCGGGTCGACGAAGCGGCGATGCTGCGCGACTGTCAGAGCCTGGGTCACAGCGGCGAGCCTCTGGCGGATCTGACGAGCTATCTGCGCGGGCTGCGGTCGGGCTATCGCTTGCAGTTTGCGGTGAGCCTCGACGTGAGCCGCTCGCATCAGTTTTTGATCGAGCTAAAAGACGAGGTCGATCGCGTCGCGGTCGATGCGCGACTGGATCTGGAAAAGCACACGATTGCGCCGGAGCGATCAGGGTATCTGCTGCGGGTCTATGACTCGCTGGTGAGCCTGGAGTACGCGGCGCGGGCGCTGTCGTCGGGACAGCCGCTGTCGGAGCTGCGTCTCGCGGTGGCAGAGTCACTGCCGCAGGTTCGCAAAGAGAGCCTGACCAAGCTGGATGTTTCGACGGTGCTGGCTGCGTGGGAGACGCGCTATTCGACGGCAGCGATCGACAGCGATCGCACGTACAACCTCAAGGTTGGCGCCGACAAGCTCAATGGCTACGTGCTTCAGCCGGGTCAGGTCTTTTCGTTTAATGCTGCCGTCGGAGATCGTACGGAAAAAGAAGGCTATCGCGTCGCGCCGGTCATTTCAGGCGGCGAGCTGATCGACGGACTGGCGGGCGGAATGTGTCAGATCGCGTCGACGCTTCACGCGGCGGCGTTCTTTTCAGGGCTGGAGATCGTTCGCTCGACGCCGCACTCTCGGCCAAGTACGTACATTCCGATGGGACTCGATTCGACCGTGGTCTATCCGTCGGTGGATCTGAAGCTAAAGAACCCGTTCGACTTCCCGGTGGTGATCCACTTCGTCGTCCATCAAGGCGTGGTGCGCGTCGAGCTACTCGGAAAAGAACGTCCCTTCAAAGTCGCCTTCGAGCGGGAAGTCTTCGTCGAGACTCCATTCGCAACTGTCACTCGTCCCGACCCAGAGATGCCCGTCGGGCAGCAGATCGTCGACCAGGACGGCTATCCCGGGTATCGCATCAAGCGGCGACGGTACATCTTCGAGGGCCAGTGGAAGACCGATCCCAAAGACGAAAACCGAGGCAATCCCGATGAGCTGATCGGCAAGCGAGAGTGGGACGTAAGCTACCCGGCGACCTCGCAGATCATTCGCGTCGGAACCGGATCGCCCAAGCTGCCCAAGAAAGCGCCGCCGCCGTCGCATCGAATTCCTCCTCTGCCTGCCTGGGCGAAGCCTCTGTGGGTGATTCAGCGCTAGCTTGATCGAGCGTGCTGGCGCAGCCTTGTTGCTTGGCTGGCCAGCACAGCGCGAGCTAGTTTGCGCGGGCCATCTCTGCGATGGCTAGCTTGTGCCTGAACAGCTCGGCGAGTCGCTGGGTCAGCTCCTCGATGCGAGCGCGGTTTTGCTCGACCACTTCCGGCTTGGCGCGGGCGACGAAGTCCGGGTTTGCCATTCGGCCTTGCACCGTCTGAAGCTCTTTGTCGACCTTCTGCGCTTCTTTTTCCAGACGGACAAGCTCCGCCGCTGCGTCGATCAGCTGATCCGCGTGAAGCAGCAGCACCGTCATGCCGGGGACGACCTCGGCGATGGTTCCCTTTTGATCGGGCAGATTTTCGACGATGCTGTGTAGCTCGGCGCGGGTGAGCAGCTCGATGATGGCCTTGTTTTCCGTCAGAATCGCTCGAGTGTCCGCGTCGCTGCACTTGACCGCGAACTGAACCTTGCTTGGCTCGCTACCGTCGTCAGCCTTCTGCGCCCGCAGGTTGTAGGTCGACTTGATCGTACGGATCGCCGAGACCGCGCTCTGGACGATGGCCATCTGCTGCTCGGCCTGCGCGTCTTTGAGCGCGGCATCGCCCGTCGGATAGAGCGTGATCATGATGCTCTGCGGGCTGCTGAGCGGACGCGGCAGACGAAGCCACAGCTCCTCGGTGATAAACGGAATGATCGGGTGCAGCAGCCGCAGCGATGTCTCGAGACACATCGTCAGCGTGCCGAGCGCCGCTCGTCGCTGGGCTGGCGTCGCTTGATCGGACAGGTTCGGCTTGGCCAGCTCGATGTACCAGTCGCACAGCTCGTTCCAGAAGAAGCGATAGAGCGCCTGCGCACCGTCGGAAAACTTGCTGGCCGCGAACGCTTGATCAACTTCTTCGGTGACGGCAGTGAGCCGCGACAGGATGTAGCGCTCCGCGAGACCCAGCTCGATCGGCGCCGACGCGGGCGTCGATTCCAGATCCAGCGCGCCACGCTGATGCAAAAGCGCTTCGCGGAACTGACCGAGCGCCTCGAACTCGCTGTCCTCGACGTTCATCAAGAAGAAGCGCGTCGCGCTCCAGATCTTGTTCAAAAAGTGGCGATATCCGTCGATGCGCGGAACCGACAGACGGATGTTGCGACCTTGCGCGCCCATGACGAGCAGGAAGAAGCGCAGCGCATCGGCACCTTGCCGAGGGAATCCCGTCGGATACGCCGCAGCTGCAGACGGGAAGGCTTTCTTGAACTTGGCGAGCGACTCATCCAGCTCTTTTTTCGTCGGAGCCTTGTCTTTGCCAAAGCCAAGCACTTCTTCGGTCTTGGCGCCGTAGACCAGATGCAGCGGATCGAGCACGTTGCCCTTCACCTTCGACATCTTTTCGCCGTTTTCATCGACGACCAGCGCGTGAAGCAGCACGGTTCGGAACGGCACTTTCTTCATAAAGTGCAGCCCCATCATCATCATGCGCGCGACCCAGAAGAACAGGATGTCGTGTCCCGTCTCCATCACCGACGTCGGATAGAACGTCTTGAGATCCCGCGTCTGATCCGGCCAGCCGAGCGTCGAAAACGGCCACAGCGCCGACGAAAACCACGTATCCAGTACGTCTTCGTCTTGGGTCAGATCGGTGCGACCGGCACGCTGGCAGGCTTCCTCGAAGGTACGCGCGACGTAGACATTGCCCTGCGGGTCGTACCACGCCGGAATGCGATGTCCCCACCACAGCTGCCGAGAGATGCACCAGTCGCGGATGTTGCGCATCCAGCGGAAGTAATCGTCGGTGTAGTGCTCGGGAACAAAGCGCGTCTTGCCTTGCTCGACGGCTTCAATCGCGGGTTTGGCGAGCGGCTCGGTCTTGACGAACCACTGCAGCGACAGCATCGGCTCGATCACCGTGTCGCAGCGCTGACAGCGTCCGAGGCTGAGCTTGTGCGCTTTTTCCTCGACGAGCAGACCGGCTTCCGTCAGCGCTTCCAGCACTGCTTTGCGCGCGTCGGCGATTGTCAGTCCTCGGAATCGCTCGGGCGCGTTGTCGTTGAGCTTCCCGGTCAGATCGAACACCGAGATCTGCTCTAAGTTGTGACGCAGTCCCGTCTCGAAGTCGTTGAAGTCGTGGCCGGGTGTGACCTTGACGGCGCCGGTGCCAAACTCCATCGACACCAGCACCGGATCTGCGACGACGGGAATCGTGCGATCGGTGAGCGGAACCTGAAGCTGCTTGCCAATCAGGTGCGCAAAGCGTGGATCTTCGGGATGAACTGCCACGGCGGTGTCACCGAGCAGTGTCTCGGGCCGCGTCGTCGCCACCACCAGCCGTTCCGTCGAGCCCACCACCGGATAGGCGATGTGCCACAGCTTGCCGTCCGTCTCTTCCGCTTCGACTTCCAGGTCCGACAGCGCGGTGTAGCAGCGCGTACACCAGTTGATAAGCCGCCTCGCCCGATAGATGAGCCCGTCTTCGTAGAGCCGCACAAACGCTTCCAGCACCGCGCGCGACAGCCCTTCGTCCATCGTGAAGCGACAGCGCTGCCAGTCGAGCGAAAAGCCGAGCACCCGAAGCTGCTCGATGATGCGGCTGCCGTACTTTTCCTTCCACTGCCAGACGCGCGACGTAAACTCCTCGCGGCCTAGGTCGTGGCGGCTCTTGCCTTCTTCTTTCATGAGCATGCGCTCGACGACAAGCTGCGTCGCGATGCCCGCGTGATCGGTGCCGGGCAGCCACAGCGCGTT
>CALMML010000386.1 GCA_937868485.1 uncultured Myxococcales bacterium
TAATCAAACCGAAGGCCCAGGTTGGGGAAGATGGGGAGGCCTACGACTCGGCCTTCTTGGTAGAGCTGGCGGCCTCCGTAGATGAGGCTCTCGGCGTTTTTGCGGTTGTAGAGGTTCTGGACTTCCAGAAACAGACCGAAGCGAAAGCGCCGAAGCAGAAACGTCTTGTCGACGCGCAGATCGAGCTGATGAAAGTCGGGCAGCCGCACGGCGTTCGGCTCTCCCGACAGCGCTTGGTAATACTGTCCCGACACATCGCGCAGACCGCCAACCACCTGCGTCGTCGGATTTCCCGTCACATAGCGGAAGCGCACGCCCGCGACGAGCCCCCACGGCAGCTCGTAGGTCAGCACCGCCGTCAGGATGTGCGTCTGATCGAAGCGAAACAGCCGCCACGGCTCGTCGGGATGATCGCGACGCTCGGAACGCGACAGCGTGTAGGCGACAAAGCCCCACAGCCCGTGCCACAGCGGCTGACGGAGCAGCAGCTCGCCGCCGTAGACCCGCCCGAGCCCGTCGTTTGCGTAGATCGTGTCGCGATCGGACACCACCAGGCTGCGCAGGTCTTTGTAAAAAAGAGCCAGCTCCAGGTGCAGGCCGCTGCGCAGATCCACGTCGCTGCCGAGCACATAGTGAACGCCCGACTGCCACTGCAAGTAGGGATTGCCAAAGCGCGGCGACAGCTCGGCTCCTTGCGGCGACTGGTGGTACAGGCCCATGCCAAACTTCAGGCTGAAGCGGTCGGGAATCACAACGCCCCGAATGAGCAGCCGAGGCTCAACAAAGTGAAGCGAGCGCGACACCGTGGTCGTCGCCGTCGATTCGCTGTCTTCGTCGCGGCTCGGCAGGCGCAGATAATCGAGCGACACGCGCAGCTGCGGCGAGATCTCAATCCGATCGCCCGCCAAGTGTAGCCGCGTAATCAGGTACGGCGAGGTCTGCAGAAGGTGATAGATGAGCAGCTCGCGAATCACCGGCCCCGACGAGCCCGAAAAGAAGCCATCGCCAAAGAAGCCGTTTTCCGATCGCCCGGCGTCCTTGATCATGTCGCCGCCACCGACGGGAATGTTCTGGCTGTCGGATGCTCCTTGGCCAAGCGGCATCATCGTCTCGACGCGCGCGCGCGCACCCTCGAAGTCGAGCCCAAGCGCGTAGTCAAACTGCGAGCCCCACTTTTGCCGAAACTCGCTGCGCAGGTTGTAGCCAAGCTGCATCACCCGCAGGTTCACCGGCTGTCCCCCGAGCCCCGCGTCGCCGGTCAGCACCGAAAACGTATCGCCGCCGAGCGACGGCAACAGCCAAAACACCGTGTCCTTGGAAAAGCGATGCGTGTAGCGCAGCCGCGCCCGGCCAAAGTAGGACGTGCTGTCGATGTGAACGCGGCTGTTGGGATCGGGATCCTCGACCTTGGCGGTGATGCGACTCGTCGCACCGAACACAAACAGGTCCAGCTCGTCCTTTTCGCTCGCGCTGTAGTGCGCCGCCAGCTGGTAGTCCCAATAAAACGGCGAGAGCTGCGTATCGCCCGAGTTAAACAGCGGCAGAAACGCCGACAGCCACGACACGCGCCCGCCGAGCGCAACGTGAAGCCGCTTGGTCACCGGCCCTTCCACCGTCACGTTTCCGTCGATCAGATCGAGCGTTGCCGAGCCATGCCAGCGATCGCTGCGCGGCTTGCGGGTGGTGACCTCGATGACACCGCCGAGCCCGCGTCCGTAGTCCGCGCCGTAGGCTCCGGGTCGGAAGGTTACGTCCGTCACAAACTCAGCGCTCAGCGTCGAACGAATGCCACCAAAGTGATAGACGCGCGGAATCTGGACTCCGTCGGCGTAGACCCGCGTGTCGCCCGGCGCCGAGCCCCACACCACGATCTGCCCGGCTCCAAACGGCGCACGCGCCACGCCCGGCAGGTTCTGAACGGCCTTCACCGGATCGTTCTGTCCGCCGGGAATCTTCTTTAGCTCGCTCACCGACAGCGACGTAGACACCACTTCTCGACGCAGCGGCGCGGCCTTCACCACCGTCTGAAACGGCTTGTCTTTGGGCGGCGCAAAATAAACGACTTCCAGCCGTCCGTCGGGCAGCGTCTCTTCACCTTGCGTAGGCCGAATCCGAGCCGATCGCAGCGACAGCAGCACCTTTCCCGGTGGCAGCGCGGAAAAACGAAAGCGACCTTCTTCGTCTGTCTCGACGGTCTGCGTCTCGTCCGATCCTGCGCGACGGAGCGTCACCGTCACACCGGGCAGCGGATCGCGGGTTCCTGCTTCGCGCACCGTACCGATAAGCTCGGCGCGATGCACCGTCTGTGTCTCGACGAAAGCATCTGGAGTTTCTTGCGCGACAGCCAGCGACGGGACCCAAGGTCCGAAGAGTCCAATGAACCCAAACAGGCGGAACGAAGTGCGGAAGCCACGTACGCCGAGGTCGCCCATGTCGGGCACGGTAGCGAAAAATCCGCCGATTTTGGGTGACTTCTCAGCGACTACGGCAAGGCCTTGAGCGCAGCTTCCGTCATCCGCAAAAGTGGCGCGGTCTGAATCGGTGCGCCCGTCGCATTCTTCATCCACAGATCCGGCGTCAGCTGCCCGAGCTTCGCCATCCGCTCGAACTCTTTTCCGAGGCTGCCCGCTGGCTGCTTGGCCATGTGCTCCTCGATCTGCGCGGCGATCAGGTGTCCGATCGGATAGTCGGGCAGATACAGCGTGTTTTGGATCATGTGCGAGTAGATCCCGAGCAAAAGCTCGTCTTTTCCGCCGAGCACCGGCGCGTAGTAGTGATTCCACGTCTCTTTGGCGAGCCGAACCACTTCCGCACGCAGCTCCGCCGGGGTCGCCTCGGGATGCTCGTACATAAAGTGCCACGTCGCGATCTCGACGAGCGACACGCCCGCCAGCTCCCAGGTATCCCAAAAGTCGGCCAGCACCCGACGGTGAATCGTCGCTGCGTCTGGCTTTTGCAGCCCGAGCAGCTCCATGTCTCGCTGCTGAAACACAAACGCCAGCGCCTCGGTAAACGCATTGTTGGGCACCCCCGCGAGCAGCGTGTCGCCGACTTCATACAGCGAAAACACCTGCTCGACGTTGTGACCCAGCTCGTGGACCGCGATGTTGTAGCCTTTGTAGTCCATTCCGAGCGCGCCAATCCGGGTCCGCAGCCTCGGGAAGTCACCTCGTCGCAGCGCTTGCATCGCGTGACCTGCGCCCCGAGACGCATCGACGCGAATGTGCTCGGCCAAAAACTTCGCGCGCTCGGGTGAAAAGCTCAGCTTTTGCAGCAGGCTCGGCAGGTCCGCCGCGAACGCTTGCGCCGTCGGATAGCGCTTGCGAGTCAGCGCATCCAGCTCGCTCTCGGGCACCTTGCCACGCGATCGAAAGCCCGCAAACCACAGATCATGCGGCTGAAGCTTCCGTCCCAGCTGTCGCTCCGCACGCGCTGCCACTTGGCGAACGAGCGGCGACTCGCAGATCTCGGCCAGCTGACGCACCACCTGCTGCTCGGGCATCTCTCGGGAAAGCTGAAAGCTGCGTTCGATCAGCGTCTTCGCCGTCGGAGAATACGGATCAAGCTGTCGCTGCGCTTCGGCCTGACCGAGCAGCAGCGCATAGCGACGATCGGGCTCACGCTCACCAAGCTTGTCTTGCGCCATCGGCCTGAGCGGCGGCGCATCGGCTTCGACTTCTTCCGTCGGAGCCATCGTCACTTGGTTCGAAAACGGATTCCAGTCCACACGCGGGTTGTCGATCACCGCCGCTGGAATGCTCTGCTCGACGATGCGCGTCATCGCTTTGGCGATCGTTCGCTGCTTGGACACACCGTCGGGATCGGCATAGTCCGCGCGCATCTCATCGCGTAGGTTCCAGTGACTGATCAGACGCAGACCTTTGGGCCACAGCCTGCGTCCTTTTTCGTCGAGCAGGTGATGCATAAACAGGTTGTACGACGCGATGTAACGCTCACCAGCGACGACAGACTCGGACACACGCTGCTGCACATCGGCAGGAACGCGACGGGCAAAGCGCAGCGCCAGCCGAGCCTGCGCCCACTGCTCACGCGACCACTTTTCACCGTCGGACAAGCGCTCGCTCAGCGTCGTCAACGGAAAGTTCAGCAGCACCACGAACGCGACCTTGCTGGCAAACAGATCCGCGACGGTGTGCGTCGATGGATCCACGCTCCCGAGCAGCGTATCGAGCGGCGACAGCGGTCCCGTATCGGTATCCGTCGGACGACGAAGCTCACGCGCCGCTTCATACAGGTGTCCGTCGAGCTGCTCGAGCACTTCCGACAGCCGCTCGTGGGTCTTTTGCAGCGTCTTTTCGTCGGAAATGAAGTGCTGACGGACAAACGAGGCCAGATCGCCATCTTCTTTGCGCCACAGCGCCGCGACCTGACGAAGACCGCGATCGATGCGCGCGCGCTGCGCCTGTCCGTGCTTGTCGAGCAGCTCTTTTTCCATCACCGTCCGCGCTTCATCCGACGGTGGCTCCGGCGAGCGCACAGGCGCAAACACCGGCACATTCGAGGCGGACTGATCCGGCGGAACCAGCGGACCACGGGGCACTGGCGTCTCCTCACACGAGGAGAGCGTCCACAGAGACAGCGAACAAAGCAGCAGCGAACCGTCGAGCGAGCGACGGGACCGAGACAAGCGAGCAAGCATGTGAGGAGATCCCGAAAAGAAGGGCTCTCGACGCCAAGCCAAGAGCCTGGCGTCAAGCGCGGGTGACGAAAACGCTAGCGAAGCGACTTGCGCAGGATGGTGCCGCCGGTGCCGGTGATAAACGACTCGGTCGACGAACCCGAGACACTGACGAGGTTGTTGTCGGTGCCGCTCTGCTCGTAGTTCCAGCTGGTGCCGTCGAAGTGCAGGACCAGACCGTTGTTGCCGACCGCGTAGATGTCGGTGGCGCTGCGGCCCCAGATCGCGCGCAGACCCTGCGAGATGATCGGGTTTGCTGCCGGGTTCAGATCCGTCCAAGTCTTGCTACCGCCGTTCCAGCGCAAAAGCAGACCACCCGAGCCAAGGCCGCCATCGCCAACGACCCAGACGTTGTTTGCATCCGCGCCCCAGACACCGCGCACGATGCGATCGGTGACGGGAAGCGGCACATCCAGCACCGAGGTTCCGTCGTAGACCAGCACGCGCGGCGCAAAGCCAGCGATCTGCTCGGTCTTGTCACCACCACCGACGATCCAGATGTTCTTGCTGTCGATCGCGTAGACATCACGCAGCGTCGGAGCTTGCAGGATCGGCACCGAGATCGTCTTCCAAGTGCCGCCCGAGCGAACCAGGAAGGTCTTGTCATCACCGACGGCGTACGCATTGGTTCCATCGGTGGTGATCTTCAGCAGACGCGAGGTCGTCGGCAGACCTTCTGGCGACCAAGCCGAACCCGACCAGCGCAGCGCCTGGCCCTTCGATCCGGTGAAGTCATAACCGACGCTGAGCAAGTCGTTGCCATACGCCGTGACGGAATACAGACGCAGACCGATCGCGCCCGGCGACGGCAGCCAAGCACCTGACATGCCGCGCAGCGTGCCACCGGAGTCTCCGACGGCCAGCGACGTGCCATTCACGGGCGATGACAGACCGTACATCGTGCCGTTGTTGCCGGTCAGATCTTCGAGGACGCTGCTCGTCGTGAAGACGGAGCCATCGTAGCGGCCCGTAGTACCGGACACACCGACGACAAATACGTCGCTGCCGCTCGTGCCCCACGCGCCCGACAGGTGAACCTTGGGCGAGTTGCTGATGCGGTTGAAGCTCGTGCCGTCCCACTTGAGGAACATGCCTTCGCGCTTGGTCGGATCGCCAGCGGTTGGATAGCGAATGTCACCGACGGCGAAGACGCTGGTTCCATCGCTCCACAGGCCGTTGATGCCCGAAACCGTCGACGGATTCGTCGGTGCCAGCACCCAGCCCGTTCCGGTGCCAGTCCAGCGATAGATAAGTCCCGTGCGCGTCGCGACGAAGAAGTTGTTGTCGCTGATGCCCGAGATCGCAGCCCACGATGCTGACATCGGCGGACCGAACGAGGTCCAGGCGCTGCCATCAAAGCGGAGCAGCGTGCCGCTCTCGCCCGCCGCGTAGATGCTGGTCTTGCTGGTGCCCCAGATGCCGCGCAGACCGAACTTGACGGTCGCGGGAGCCAGCACGCGGCTGATCGTGGTGCCGTTCCAGCGCAGCAGCGCCGGGCCAGCGGTTAAGTGGTTGCCGACGAACCAGACATCGGTGCCGTCGCCGCCCCACACACCGTAGAGCTGTGCGACATCTTTTCCATCGGTGCCGAGCGGAAGCTGCGTCCACGCCGAGCCATCCCAGCGCAGCACGGTGCCACGATCACCGACTGCAAAGACGTTCTTCGACGAAGAGCCCCAGATCGAATAGAGCGTGTTGTTCGTCGGTGAGCGAACGATGCTCCACCTGACGCCGTCGAAGTGAACGATGGTTCCGGCACCGCCGACGGCCCACACATCCTGAGCGCTCGAACCCCACGTCGCGAGAAGTCCGTTGCCCTGTGGCGCGGGGAACTGCCAGCACCAGCCGTCTTTGCTGCAACCAAGCGGCTGAACCGTTGTTCCACCGTCGGTGGTTGTAGGCATATCCGTCACCGTGCCGGTCATGTCACGGCTTACGCCACCGTCAGAGGTGGTGCCAGGGTCGGGGCAGCCTGTACCCAAAGTCAAACCGGCCACTGCGGTGACCAAAAGGCTCAGCCGCACAGAGGTCTTCGTGTTTCTGCGATCTACGTCGGTCATTCCGGCTTCCTCACATTGAAGTCACGACAAGCGTATTGAGAACCCGTAAGCGCGATTCAAGTTTCATCTTATCGTTTGGGAACGAGTGCGGAACAAATTTTGGCGAGATCTCCGAGCGGATCAGCGGAAATCATGACGAAACAGCGATACGAACTGGTGTTGTTCGACCTAGACGGAACCTTGGTGGATTCGGTGCCGGACTTGACGACGGCGCTCAATCTGATGCTCGACGAACGCAGCTTGCCCAAAGCAACGGAGCTGAGCGTCCGTCAGATCATCGGCGAAGGCCAGCGCAGCTTGGTGGAGCGAGCGCTCGTGCGGGCGCAGCGACAAGCGAGCGGTGAGCCGAGCGATCCATCCCGAGGACACGGCGACGGCAGCATCGCTACCAATGTGCTCGACGATGCGGTGCTAAGCTTCCGTCGACACTACAGCGCAAACTTGTGTGTCAAGACGCAGATCTACACGGGTGTCGTCGAGGTGCTGAGGACGCTGAGTGCGCACAAGACGCTGGCGGTCGCAACCAACAAGCCGGGACGCTGGGCGAGATCGCTGTGTGACTCGCTCGGGCTGTCGCCGCACCTTCGCTGGGTGCTCGGGGAAGACGACGTCGGGGCGCGCAAGCCCGATCCGAAGATCCTGCACGAGCTGTGTCAGCGCGCGAGCGTGCCCACCGAGTCCACGCTGTTTGTGGGTGATAGTCGCATAGACTGGCAAGCAGCCGAGCGCGCCGACATGGACTTTGCCTTCTGTACGTATGGCTATGCAGATGAAGTGACACTGCACACAGCCACCCAGCTTGATCGCAAATCAAGCCTTCGCCACGGCAGTCCACAGCGGCCTTATGTCTGTCAAACGCTCCTTGATCTGCTGTCGCTGACGGAGATCTAGTCGCCGCAAGCAAGCGTTGGCCGAACCATTTGTCGTCAGGCTTTTACGCCACACCGGGGCCGTGGTATTTTTAAACAAAGGCTTATCGCGCTAAGCCTGCGTAAAGAGTCAAGGTCACGCCCGGTTTTTTGAATGACCGACAAAATGCCAAAACCCGATGATGTCGTCGCTGGCTATCGCATTGTGCGCGTCATCGGCAAAGGTGGCATGGGCGCGGTCTTCGAGGCTGTCGACGACAAATCGGGTCAGCGCGCGGCCATCAAGGTGCTGCACGCGCACCTGTCGCAAGACCAAGAGACGACGGCGCGGTTTTTGAACGAAGCCAAGGCAATTGCGACGCTGGATCATCCTGGCATCGTGCGACTGCTCAGCAGCGGACCGCTCGACGACGGTGGCTGTTACATCGCGATGGAGTTTATCGACGGTGAAACGCTGTCCGCCAAGCTCAAGCGAGAAAAGCGACTGGGACGGGAAGGTCTGCGGCTGGCGAGCCTGATCGCCTCGGCACTGCAAGCTGCGCACCGTCGAAACATCGTCCATCGCGATCTCAAGCCGTCGAACATCCTGATTCCAGCGAGCACGCCCGACGGGCTGTCGGAGATTCGCATCATCGACTTCGGCATCGCCAAGATGGCCGCCGAGGATCGCGAGGTTCAGGACTTTCACACGCGCACCGGGACGATGATCGGCACGCCGGTCTACATGGCCCCGGAGCAGTGTCGTGGCGTCGCTGTAAACGATCGCACCGACGTGTACGCGCTCGGGATCATCCTGTATCAGATGCTGACGGGACGACCGCCGTTTTACTCGCAGGCCGACGGAGACATCCTGGCGATGCACATCTTGGTGCCGCCGCGTCCGGTGCGAGAGATGGAGCCAGCGGTTCCCGAAAAAGTCGCGTCCTACATCGAGCGCATGCTGGCCAAAGAAGGCAGCGAGCGACCGTCGATGGGCGAGGTCGAGCTACAGCTTCGCGCGCTCACCGACGATCCAAGCTGGTCAAGTCCAGGTGCTGCGCCCGCAGCGGAGTCAGCCGGCGTCTCGACGGAAGCGATGGTGCCTGAGACACCGAACTCGATGCCGACGCTGGCCAGTCGAGCCTTGGCTGCGCCGACGCTGGGTGGTGCGATGGGTCAGTCTTCACCGTCGACGCGAGTCAGTCCGATTCGTCGCGGTCTGGCGCTGTCGCTGGCGGTGCTGGTGGTGCTGGGCTCGCTCGTGGCGGCGCTGCTTATGCGGAAGGCGCAACCGACCAAGCCCGTCGTGGTGTCGCAGCCAGCCGTCGTGGTAACGCCGCTGCCCAAGACCGTGCGCTGGATGCTGAAGACGACTCCCGACGGGGCGGAGCTGTTCGATGCGTCGGGCAAGCTGCTCGGACAGACGCCGTGGTCGCACGAGCAGCCAAGTGGCACTGGATCGCAGACCGTCTTCGTCAGAAAAGCCGGCTTTGGTGAGCTTCAGCTCAGCTTTGCCAATGATCGCGACGTCGAGCGCAGCGAGGTGCTGACCGCGAGTCAGCCGTCGCCCACGCCGCCGCCGCCCGTCGCTGTGACTCGTCCGCAGCCCAAGCGAATCGCTCCGAGTAAAGGCCGCAAAAATGACAGCCTCATTTTGGACTTTAAGACCCACAAAAAGCTCAACTAGCGCCCTCGCGCTGTCGCTGCTGCTCTTTGCCAGCACGCGCGCACAGGCGG
The DNA here is from genome assembly GCA_937868485.1 of uncultured Myxococcales bacterium. GTDB lineage: Bacteria > Myxococcota_A > Polyangia > Palsa-1104 > JAEUJZ01 > JAEUKA01. Next base: position 9,345 of record CALMML010000386.1, read on the forward strand.
CGGATGACTTTGCCAAGCGAGTGACCAAGGCGCAGCAGTGCTACGAAAAGAAGCTCTACGACTGCGCGATAAATGAGCTGGAGGCGGCGTACCTGATTCGGCCCATGCCGGCGCTGCTGCTCAACATTGCGCATGCGTACCTGGACTTTGGACGGCCCCGCGACGCGATCGTCTACTACGACCGCTACATGACCGAGGAAAAGAACCTCGCGCCCGAGGCCCGTGCCGACGTCGAAAAGTTCAAGCGTCAGGCGGAAGAAAAGCTGGCCCAGACGCAGCCCGTCGCGCCGCTGCCGCCTCCGCAGACGATGAATCAGGCGCCCACGCCGCCGCCGGAACAGCCACCGGAAGTGACACCGCAGCCCGTGACGCCAGCGCCAGTCCAAGCATCGAGCGACGGACAGCCCTCGGCAGCTGCCAAGTGGGCTCCGATTGGAGCCATGGCCGTCGGTGGAGCACTTCTGATCAGCGGATTTGCCGTCGGTGGTGTCGCGATGTCGACCGCCAAGCAAGTGGTCGGCACCGATGGTCCGTTTGACGCCGCGCTGGATAGCAAAGGCAAGACGCTGAGCAATGCCGCGATCGCGCTCGATGTCATCGGTGGCGTCGCTCTCGTCGGTGGATTGATTCCAACGATCATTCGGCTGACCAAAAAAGCGCCGCCTGCGCCGAGTGTTCCCGCGTCGAGCCCGCCCGCCGCCGCGCCGGATGCCCCACAAGTCTCGGTTTCGTTCACTGGTCGTGGCCTTGCCGTCCTCGGGAGGTTTTAATGCGCCGCACGCTCTTCGCCGCCCTGCTCTTCGCTGGCTGTTACAACCCCGATTACGCCAGCAAGTCCTGTATCGACGACAAAGGCTGTCCCGAAGGCTACTTCTGCGTCGCTGGCAAGTGCTCACCAAGCAGCGTCAGCGGCGACATGTCCGTCGATCCTCGTCCCACGCGCAGCGAAGTCGAGGTTCGCGAGTCCGGCTCGTTCTACATGGGCACAAGCCTGCCCGACGGGCTCAACGACAAGCCGAGCTTTCTGCGCAACGTGCCCGCACCCTATTT
>CALMML010000387.1 GCA_937868485.1 uncultured Myxococcales bacterium
CTGTCGCTGATGAAGCAGGAAAGGCATCACGGAGGAATCGCATAGGAGCCGATGCAGAGTCGGTTCGGAATCGTGTAGGAGTCGATTAGGAATCGTGTAGGAGTCGCTTCGGAGTCGCTTGAGGAGTCGGTTAGGAATCCCATGGACACGGTAGAGATAACGGTCAGTCCAAGAATCGTCGCAGGACGATACGAGATGATCCGTCAGCTTGGCTCTGGCGGAATGGGAACGGTGTATCTGGTTCGCCACGTGAACACCGACGAGCGACTCGCGATGAAGGTGCTCCGCAAGGATGTCTCTGATCAGCTGGAAGCGGTCGAGCGCTTCAAGCGTGAGATGAAAGCATCTGCGATCTTGCGCAGCGACAATGTGACCCGAATTACTGATGCAGACACCGCTCCCGAACTAGATGGCGCGATGTATCTGGTGATGGAACTTCTCGACGGTGCAGATGTCGAAAAGCTCCTCACAGAGAAGCGTCCCCTTGATAGCGAATCGGTCATCTTCATTCTGGGTCAAGCCGCCCGCGCACTCGACAAAGCCCACGCACTTGGGATCATTCATAGAGACTTAAAGCCCGAGAATCTGTTTTTGCATCGGAGTGAAGAGTTTGGGCTGATGGTGAAGGTGCTCGACTTCGGAATTGCGATGTTCAAGACACGCCTGGAAAGTGGCGAGCTTCGTCTGACGCAAGACAACACGCTGCTTGGGACGCCGCTGTATATGGCGCCAGAGCAGGTGTTGGGAAGTCGTGAAGAGATCTGTCCGCGCACCGATGTCTGGGCGATAGGAATGATCGCGTACGACATGCTGGTGGGGGACAACTACTGGAAAGTGCCGAGCTTGGGAATGCTCCTGTCGCGGATTGCGCTGGGACATATGCCTGCACCTTCGGAAGTTGTTCCATCGCTGTCGAAGGAGTTTGACGCCTGGTTTTTCCGTTCGTGCTCGCGCGAGCTTCCTGCGCGCTTTGCCACCGTTCGGGAGCAAGTGGAAGCGCTGGCCACGATTCTGTCTGTAGAGCCAAACTGGATTGACTCTGTGACTCCGCCACCGTCGCTGCTGGCGCGTGTGAATGAAGTCTCGCCACCGGATGTAGAGCACAGTGTCTCGCGTCTGTCTGCACTTCCGCGCTCGGTTCGTGCAAACGCACTGGCTGGCGGAGTCCCGTCCAGCGCAGATGCAAAGGTCTCTGCGACCACTGCTGCGAGCGTCGCGCCTGGAAACACCAAGTCGGTGGCTGCAGCGACCCTTTCTTCGACGGAAGCAGGTGAAGGCCGAGCGACGGATCGCACGAGTCCCCAAGTAGAAGAGGCAAAACAGACAGAGCAAGTCGCGAAGACAGGGGCATCACCAGGAACGAGGAAGCGCTGGATGTTGCTGCTGCTGCTGCTGATTCCGATGCTCGGTGCTGGGCTCTTTGTGTTGCTTCATCGTACGACTGGGAATGCAAATCCAGAGCCAACAGCGACGGCCAAGCCACCAGAGTCACCCAAGACAGAGCCCGCGTCTCCAGGACAGACTCTCAAGTCGGCGGATGCGTCTTCAGAGAGCGGTCAAGGGAGCGAAACAGAGTCCGCCAGTCACGGTGGGAAGCGGCCTTCAGCAAAGGGCAGGGGAAAGACCTCCAGCAAGCTGGATGGAAGAGCTTCTGCCGTCGGAAAAAGCGCCAAAGGAAAGGCCAAGATCGACTACGATCCTGTGGCTCCGTAAGCGGACAGAGTGCCTGATTAGCGCTGGGTCGAGTGCCGCAAGATCGTAAACAGCATCTTGCGTCCAGCCGCCATGCTTCCCTTGACGTTCTTCGACTCGCCCGCCACGCGCGGATGATAGTGAACGGGAACCTCGACGATGCGGAGTCCTCGACGGACCGCTTTCACCTGCATCTCGATCATGAAGCCGTGATCTTCATCGGTCATTCCCAGCGCAAGCAGCGCAGGATAGCGCACCAAGCGGAACGGACCGACATCGGTGTAGTTTTGACCATACACCGCGCGAATCAGCGTCGTGGCCACAGCATTCCCAACACGCTGCGCAGTGGACAGAGATCGTGGTGCAGCGACTCCCAACGTTCGGGAACCGACCACGAGATCGGCGCCTCCGACCACTGCGTCAATCATGCGTGGCAGGTCTTGTGCATCATCGGAGCCATCGGCATCTAGGAACGCCACCACGTCGGGCCGAACCTCTTGCTTGGCCAAAAACGCCATACCGCGCAGACAGGCTGCACCGTATCCGCGCGCACTTTCCTTCACCACCAAAGCGCCCGCTTTTTGCGCCGCTTCTGCGGTGTGATCGGTCGATCCGTTGTCGATCACCACAACGTGACGAATCGGATGACCAAATGACTTCAGCGACGATACGACGGCTCCCACTGCGGCTTCTTCATTGAGCGCAGGAATGAGCACATCGAGGATCAGTCGCGATTTTTCAAGCGTGTGTACCGCCACGGAACAAGTTCCACAGGTTAAGAAGGATCTCGAACAGAATCAGCAGTACGACGGTCAGCTCCAGTCGCCAAGTGCTTCGGGAGTGATAGAGGTCCGCCAGCAGAACCAGGTTTTCCTGAATCATGCGTAGCTTGGCTTCCAGCGCGCGGAATCGATCATCGATTTCCAGCTCGTTGCGCAGCCCTCCGTACAGCCGATCGATCTGTTGATCCTCCCACGTTGAGTCAGGTTTGTCGAACAGCGCGAGCGTAGCGATCATGCCGTTCTTTGTTTCGATGCACGAGCCAATAAACTTCACCAGATTATCGAGTCGACCTGGCACTCGTCCATCCAGCTGCAGCGCGCGCGTGATGACATGGGTTCGCTGCTGAATCTCGTGTACGTCTTCGTCGTAGTAATCCATCGCTGCGGACTGTGCGAGCACCAAGCTGATGACCTTGAGCGCAGGCACAGAGGCTTCCGAAAGGATCACGCGATCAAACTGAACTTCCACCGCTGCGCCCGGACGGACTTCGACCATGAAGTCTTCGGTCAGTGGCGGATGCGGTTCCGGTCCAATCTTTCCACCAATCGCGGCAATCAGACGCTCGCGCTCTTCTTTGCGCAGGCCGATGAGCACCACGGAGCCGAAGTCGAACAGAACCGCAATCTGGGTCTTTTCCGACGGAAACCGCGCAACCAGACAGTCTTTGTCATGCTCTACCGATGCATCGGCGAACACGGACGCGAGGTCACGCAGTCGAAACGTTGCAGCGAACGCGTAGGCATACACTTGCAGCACATTGGCGTCGCTGCCTGCTCCCGCTGGCCCGCCGCCTTTGTTGAACTGCGAAGTGTCTACCTTGCCCGTTCTCATCATCGGGCAGTAAAGCGCAGAGTCCTGAAAAAGACAATCGAAGTGCAGCAAAGTTGCGGCTGGCATGGGTTAGGATTTTGGCAGGAGACCCTGACTATGCGCCTACTTCACACCATGCTTCGCGTCGGAGACCTCGATCGATCGATCCAGTTTTACACCCAAGTGCTGGGGATGCAGCTGCTGCGCCGGACGGACTATCCGGGCGGACGGTTTACGCTGGCCTTCATTGGCTACGGCGAAGAAAGCACGCACACGGTGCTGGAACTGACCCACAACTGGGATACCAAGAGCTACGACTTGGGAAATGGCTTTGGTCACATCGCCATCGGTGTCAGCGACGCGTACAAGGCCTGCGAGGAGGTCCGACGACTCGGTGGGAAGGTGACACGCGAGCCCGGGCCGATGAAGCACAGCAGCACCGTGATCGCGTTTATCGAAGATCCCGATGGCTACAAGATCGAGTTCATCCAAGAAGGTACGCTGTAGCGACTTCTCCCCATCGTTGGGAGTCGCCTTTTCCTGATTCCTAAGCGATTCCTAAGCGACTCCTAAGCGATTCCTAAGCGACTCCTTTTGGGCGTTGACTGCGCGGGCTGAGAGGTCCGTACGGTCTGCGGATTCCTGGTCTGTGCGCTGCAAGTCGTGGCAAGATGATCGGATGCTGAAACGACTCCGCTCGTGGACTGTGGGAGCCTGCTTGGGACTGCTGGGGGTGACGGCGGGCTGTGACGCACTGTGGTCGCCGTTTTTGCAGACACGAGAGCTGACATGCGGAGGCGGGATTTTCTGTTCGCAGGAGACTCCAGTGATGTCACCGCTGCGGGCCATCTGGGGCGCTGATGCTCAAAACATCTTTGCCGTTGGGGACAGTGGGGTCATCCTTCGCTACGACGGCAAGAGCTGGACGGGCGGCGCACAGAGTGCAGCCAGCGGACGAACGCTGCGAGGTGTGTGGGGAAGCAGCGCCAGCAATGTCTGGGCCGTCGGTGATGGCGGTCTGATCCTGAACTGGAATGGCAGCAGTTGGAATGGTCCCGGCGGATCCACTGCGACAGCCAACCTACAGGCCGTGTGGGGATTGGACGTTCGCACTGTCTGGACCGTCGGTGACGCAGGAACCATCCTAAAGTGGAGCGGCTCAGTGTGGAATCCTGATGCATCAGGAATTTCGCAGCGCCTCAACGGGATTTGGGGCGCACAGGATGCGGTGTGGGCCGTTGCTGACAGTGGAAAGATCTTGGTTCGTAGCGGCACCATGAACTGGAGCGAAGAGACCTCTGGGACGACAAAAGCGCTCTACGCCATCGGTGGCTTCGATGCAAACAGCCTGTTTGCCGTGGGAGTCGATGCCGTCATCGTCAAGCGCGGCCAAGGTTCACCGATTTCATGGGCTGGCCAAAACATCGGTGTCGCAAGCACTTCTGCGCTGCGGGGTGTGTCGGGAGTCAGCGCACAGAGCGTCTGGGTCGTCGGGATGGCTGGCGTCGCTGCGTACTGGAACGGCGGACTGTGGACGCCGATGGAAACGGGAACCAGCTCAGACATCTACGGCGTGTGGGCAGCCGATCCCACGCACGTCTGGACCGTCGGTGACAAAGGAACCATTCTGTATCGTGCAGAGTGATGCTCGAAGCGAGGGTCCGGCTGCGTGATGTCGCACAATTGATGGCTGTATTTGGCTGAAAGCTCACATGAATCTACGGTATAATTTGGCAGACCCTCTTCAGCGCTTGGCTGTGTGCATATGCCGTCACCGCAAACAGATCCCCACATTGGTTCCTATTTCGGCAACTTCCGCATTGTTCGGAAGCTGGGCGAAGGCGGAATGGGCGTTGTCTACGAAGCTGAAAACCCAAAGATAAGCAGCCGTGCGGCCGTCAAGCTCCTGCATGCTCGCTTTGCACAGGATGGAGAATATGCGAAGCGATTCCTAAACGAAGCACGCTCTGTCAACGTCATTCGTCATCGCGGGCTCGTCGAGATTTCGGACTTTGGTCAGCTTCCTGATGGAACGCTGTACTACGTGATGGAGCTACTGAAGGGAGACTCTCTTCGCAAGCGGATCGATGCCAAAAAAGGTCCATTTCCCGTCGAAGAAGCGATCGCCATCGGTGCCCAAGTCGCCCGAGCACTCAGCGCCGCACACAAGGCCGGAATTGTTCACCGAGACCTCAAGCCGGACAATCTGATGCTTGAGGTGGATCCGGTGAATGCGGGGCAGGACTGGGTCAAGATCCTCGACTTTGGGATTGCGAAGTTTCGTGCAGGTCGTGACGCGCAGGCGGATACCGACAAGACGAATGTGAACACGCAGTATGGCTCGTTTATGGGAACGCAGCTGTATATGCCGCCGGAGCAGCATGGTCGCGCAGAGGATGTCGATGGTCGCGCGGATGTGTTTTCGCTGGGCGTGGTGCTGTACGAGCTGCTGACAGGAACGGTTCCGTTTGAACAGAGTTCGCTGAGTCTGCTGGTGCGGACTCCGATGCCGATTGCGAAGCTGAATCCTGCGGTTTCGACGAAGCTGTCGAAGCTGGTGGACCAGATGATGGCCGCACGTCGCGATGATCGTCCGACGATGGATGTCGTGGCTACGCGACTGGACGCGATGCTGTCCTCGCACGTTCGCACGGGACGACGACTGGTGGCGCTGGCGGGAGTCATTGGGGTACTGGTTGGTGCGCTGCTCATCGGTGTGCTGCGAATGGATCGTGCGCAGTCCCCCGCAGAGCTACGGATTCGCAGTCACAACGTACTTTCAGAGACGCTGCAAGGTCAGGACAGTGCACTGCAGCTGCAAGCGATTCAGGTCATCGGACAGAGTCGCGACTTGGAACAGCGTAGCTTGATAGAGCCACTGCTCAAGGACTCGCAGAAGTGGAATCAGTTCACTCCAAAGCTTCGGGAGTCCTTGGTGCGCGCGCTCGGACAGATCGGCGCACTGGATACCACACCGATCATTCTTCCTCTTCTATCGAGAAGTGAGCCGATTCAGATGCAGCTGGCGGCGGCGGATGCGCTGTCTCAAATGCAACATCCACGCGGTCAAGAAGCGCTTCGAGAGCTGCTCGTGGATGGTGATCTGCTGACCAAGATTGAAGCAGCGCTGCGCCTTGTTTCCTATCGAGATGCGATGGGCGCAGACCTTCTGTGGAAGAGCGTGGATACCTCTGGACTGTCTTTGGACAAGCGACTGGAAGTGCTGGGAAAACTGGCGCGTTCCGACGATGAGCGGGCCAAGCAGAGGCTGTGGGAAGAGCTGTCGCAGCTGTCGCGATTGCCGCTACGGGAGCTGCGTGTTCGTGTGGCGCTGTGGCTTGCGCAGTGTGGTGATGATCGCGCGTGGCCGGAGCTGAGGAATGCAGCGAATCAGAAAGAGCTGATGTTCGAACAGCTCCTGGCGCTGCGATTTTTGGCAGCACTTGGTGAGCCGGACTCGGATGTGAAGCTGCGTGAAGTGATGCTCGATCGAAAGCAGCCGGACTCGCTTCGTGAGCAAGCCGTGGAAGGTCTGGCCGACGGAAACAACTCCGGCAGTCTGGATGCATTGGGGGTCGTGCTGGAAGATCGCGGAACCAGTCCTCGGCTGCGGATTGCGGTGGCGGGCGCGATCTTGCGAATCACTGCGGGTGAGCTGGCGAAGATGGGAGAACACAGCTTGGCGGCAGCGCGCGGTGCGCTGGGAAGTGACAGTCAGTCGATGCGTGAGCTGGCGATTTCCATGCTGTCGCAGGTGGACTCCGAACAAGCGGTTGGACTGCTGGGACAAGCGCTGAGCGACAAAGAGCGTGTCATCCGTTTGAGTGCTGCCAAAGCGCTCGGTCGCAAGAACCTGCGTGGTGCGGTGATTGCGCTGCGTCCTGCGCTGCGTGATGCAGACTCCGAAGTGCGGAGCCTGGCGATTCGCTCGCTCGGTCAAGTGGTGCAGACCCTTGGCAAGCGTGCGGACGGAGCGATCGTCGGATCTGTGATTCAGGATCTGCGTCAGATGTCGAGCACAGGAAGTGAGTCTGAAAAGCTGGTGGCAAGCGGAGTCCTGTTGCAGCTCGGACAAGCGCGCGTGGGTGAGCTTGCGGTGCTGCGTAACGGACTCGGAGCCAAGGATGCAGAGCTTCGCCGCCTGGCCATTGAAGTTGGTGATGTGGATCGCTCGCAGCTTGTCAGCGCACTGGAAGATGCAGATCCATCGGTGCGACTGGCTGCAGCGTATCGCTTGGCAAAGCAGGGTCTTTCTGACGGTGCAAGCGTCCTGCGCGCAGTGGTAGAGAGTGGCAGCAAAGAAGCGCTACAGGCATTCCTTTCGCTGCGCGTGCTGGGGGAACAAGTGGCCGCTCCGCCCGGACTCCTGAGCTTGCTGACGAGCGGAGATCTGGCGACGCGGCTGTCGGTGCTTGATGCAGTACGCGAGCTGTCTTCGCAGACTGAGCTTCAGCTCAAGCTGGTCAAGACCGCGATGCTGGATCCCGTCTCTGTGATCCGTCGTCGCGCAGCAGAAGTGGCCGCGCAGCTGTTTAAGAAAGATCCACAGCTTCGTTACCTTCGCTTGGTTCGGAGTCTGCGCAACGATCCAGATGTCTCTGTTCGTGCGCAAGTGGTGGTGCTGCTTCAAGACTTGGCAGCCATCACTCCTGTGAATACAGAGTCGGTGCCTACGCCCACGCTGGCACCAGTCAGTCCATCATCTGGTTCAGCTGAAGCAAGCAAGAAAGACGGCGAAGTCGCGAGTCCTGCTGCGAGTCCTACTGCCAGTCCTGCCGTCGCTACTGGCATGGGCGATCTGTTGGTCGAAGGAGAAGAGCTGGTTCGCTTTCAGATCGACAAAGGAGCCATGCAGCTCATCACGGGACGCGCGATTCCGGTAGCGATCGGAAAGCATCGCATCGGCTACTTACGAGGGCAGCAGGATGTCACGATCTTGGCGGGACAAGTGACCAAGATACGGATTCCGGTCACGCTGGCCGAGCAGATGGTTCAAGACGCGCGCGCTGCACTGGATCGCAAGGATCTGATTCACGGACAGGAGTCGCTGGATCAGCTTCGGCGCATGATTCAGCGCGGCAAAGCGCCACAGAGCATGCAGGCAGATCTTTCGTTTCAGCAGGCACGCCTTCATGAGTCGCGTGATCAGCTTGATCTCGCGCTGATGGAATACAATCGTGTGCTCAACATTCCAGCCGGTCAGCGTCGGGCAGAACTCAACGCTGCGCTGCAAGCGACGCAAGGCCGACTGTCTAGCAAAGTCAGTCGAATTCAAGTCTTCACCCTGGTCGATGGACAGTGTGTGATCACGCGCGAGATCTGGTCTTCACCCGGTCAGCAGCAGATCAGCATTGGCAAGGGACAGACCCGTAGCATCTACGCAACACTCGGTAGCATCAACAAAGTGATGGCATGTCAGTAGGCGCACTGCGAAACGCGTTCTTTGCGACGCTGGCTCTGCTGGGGTTGCTCGCTACATCGATCCGTGCGCAAGCACTTCAGGAATCGATGGATGTCGTGGTAAATGGTCCCCAGGGCGCACTCCTTTTGATGGACGGACAGGCGAAGGGAACGCTTCCGTTGCAGGTGAACTTGAGCGTTCCTTCGGGCTCTCATCGCTTCCGTCTTCAGCTGGGAAAGCAAGCGGCGGAAAGTGATCCGCTGAGCTTTCAAGGGAGCGGACAAGCAGAGCTAAACCTGACGCTGTCGGGTCGCACGCTGGTCGCGACGCTGCGGATTACCGATGGACTGTTGTGGCTGCGGGATCCGTCTGTTGAATCGGTTCGTTCTACGCTCGCGGATGCGGTTGCGCAGACGGCGCGCAGGCTGCACTCGGTTCTCATCAGCGGTGAGCGCGAGGCGCTCTATCTTGCGCGTCAAAAAGATCTGCGCCAGTGCTTTGAAGAATGCGCATCCAATGCTTCGCTGATTCCTGAAGGACAAGTGTCGTATGCGCTGTCGCTGCGAGTGGAAAACGGAACCCCGGATGTCTCTGCTTCCTGTCTGGTGCGGACTGCGCTGCTGGATCTGCGAACCCGGGAAGTGAGCGCGCGTGCGGAAGAACAAGCCACGCCGTGTCGCGCAAATGAGCTGTCTGTGATTGCGGCCAAGCTGACTGCGCAGCTTCTACAAGATACGCTCGCTCGGCCTCGCGGTATGATCCAGGTCACCTCTGCGCCAGCGGGAGCGCAGGTTCGACTGGATGGTCGCTTGATCGGAACGACGCCGCTTCAGCAGGAAGTATTTTTCGGTACGCGCGTGCTGGACATCTCGCAAGCTCGCTACATCACGCAGCAGCAGTCTGTCTCGATTCAATCGGGAGAGACTACGACGACCCACATTGCACTGGTGCGAACCCCGGATGCGCCGCTGCCACGTCCCAAGTGGCGCATCATCACTGGAAGCGTTCTATTGGGGGCCGGACTGCTGATGGTGGGATTTGGTGGATCTGCGCTGAGCTATCAGGGCAAGTGCCAAGATGAATCGATGAGTGCAGAGACTTGCAGTCCCTACTATGAAACCAAAAGCATTGGGCTGGGATTGATGGGCGTGGGTTCTGCGCTGACGCTGGGTGGGGTGCTGACGCTTGCGATTCCTTCCAAGAATACGTCTCCGTAAGACTTGGATAGGAATCGCGGAAGAACCAGCTTCCTTTAGCCAGCCAGCGTCGATAGATCCCGCGCCAGCACGCGGTTGAGCGAAGACAGCAGCGCACCCGGTTCAGGAACGGTTCCTTGCGCCAGGTACGCAAGCTCTAGCAGCAGATCGCTGTAGATGTTGACCTCTTCGCTGCCCGGACGCGTGGCCAGAAGATGCGCCAGCTTTTCGACAATCGGGCTCTTCGGATTCAGCTCCAGAATCGGCTTCTTTACGTCTACCTTGCGTCCAGCTCGCTGAAGAAGCTGCTCTAGGTGTGCACCCATGTCGCCTTCTTCTGCGACGAGAACAGAGGCCGAGTCCGTGAGCCGAGAGGACAGTCGCACTTCCTTGATGCGCTCTTGAAAGCGAACACGCAGGTGCGCAAGCAGAGACTGCACTTCCGTTGTGTGCTCCGCGCTTTCCTTCTCTGTCTCCGGCTCTGCTTCACCTTCCAGCTTGGGCGGAACGAAGTCTCCCTTGTGAATGGCGCGCAGCTTCTTACCGGAAAACTCAAGCAGCGACTGCACCACCCACTCATCGATCGGATCGATAAACAGCAGGACATCCAGCTTGCGCTTGCGCAGGGCTTCTACGTGCGGACTGCGCTCCACCACTGCGCGCGATGGTCCGGTGATGTAGTAGATCTCTTCTTGTCCGGCTGGCATCTTCGCGATGTATTCCGGCAGCGTGATTCGCTCGGTCGCGGGCGTGTTCAGCGACGACCACAGACACACTTCCGCAACCTTTTCGCGGTTTGCGTGATCCAGGAAGATTCCTTCCTTGAGGATTCCGCCAAACTCCTCAAAGAAGTCGCGATACTCTTGCGGCTTCTGTTCGCGCAGACGCTTCAGCTCATCAAGTAGGCGCTTGACGACCTGCTTCTGAATCGTCGTGATGATCTGGTTTTTTTGCAGGATCTCACGCGAGACGTTCAGGGGAAGATCTTCGCTATCTACCACGCCGCGTACAAAGCGCAGCCACGGAGGAAGCAGCTCTTCGGCATGATCCAAGATGAACACGCGCCGGACATACAGCTGCATGCCGCGACGACGGTTCTGATCCATCATCATGTCAAACGGAGGCTTCTTGGGAATGAACACCAGCGCTTGAAACTGATAGGGAGTATCGATCGACAGATGCAGCTTCCCAAGAGGAACGTCGTCGGCAGAGAAGCCTCCGCACAGCTCTTTGTAGAAGTCGTCGTATTCCGTTTCGGTGACATCGTTCGATCGCTTCGACCACAGCGCGGTGGCGCGATTGAGCTGCTTTCCTTCCAGCCGCACCGGCCACTTCACATAGTTCGAGTACTGCTTCACGATGCTCTCAATGCGCCAGCCATCCAGGTATTCCGTCGCATCGTCGTTGATGTGAAGCGTGACCGTTGTTCCGACGCTGGTACGCGTTCCCGTTCCCAGCTCATAGGTTCCGCCGCCATCACAGCGGAACAGAATCGGCTGTGCGCCGGGCTCTGCCGACAGCGTATCCAGCTCGACTTTGTGCGCGACCATCAGCACCGAATAGAATCCGACGCCGAACTGACCAATCACATCCAGCGACTTGCTCGCATCGGGGCCTTGCTCTTTTAGCTTCTTGAGCAGCGTTCCCGTTCCCGAGCGTGCAATCGTTCCGACATTGTCGATCACTTGCTGGCGCGTCATGCCGATGCCGGTGTCGCGCACCACGATCGTCTTGTCTTCTTTGTTAAGGACAATCTCGATCGCGGACTCTTGCGATTCGACGGCAGAGGACAGCTCTGGTCGCGTCAGCGCCAGAAAGCGCAGCGTGTCGATTGCATCTGATGAGTTCGAGATCAGCTCACGCAAGAAGATTTCCTTCTTGCTGTACAGCGAGTGAACCATCAGGTGCAGCAGCTGCTGTACTTCGGTAGAAAACGTTCGTTGTTCGGGGGCTTGGGTTTGGCTCTGTTCTTCGCTCATGGCGTCATGGCTAATCACTGACGCTCACAGATGCAAGCCCTTCCTGCACAGTTCGTGCTACGATCTCGCCATGAACTCTCAAAACCAGCACAGCGGCAGCGGTAGTGGTTCGAGCGATGAAGAGGGACGACCCGGCCCGGCTCGTCTGCTCAGCATTCAGATTGTGTGGGGCGCGCTGCTTTCGACGGTGGTTGGCTACGTAGCGATTGCCTATCTGACGATCCCTCCCGGTGAAAAGCCGGAGGACCTGGGCGCGTTCGAGCTGGTGCTGGCCCTTTTGGCCCTGAGTACGCTCAGTCTGTCCTTTGTGATTCCCAAGAAGCTCCTGGGAAAGGCGATCGGGAACGATGATCCAGAAGCGCTGTCGATCGAAGATCTCACGGCACGGGTGTTTTCACCGTGGATCATTCGGATGGCGATGACAGAGTCGGCTGCCGTCTTGGGCTTTGTCGCAGCCATGGGCAGTCGTCAGCCGAGCAAGATCCTGCCGTTTGTGGTGATTTCTGCACTGGCGATGCTGACTACGCTACCGACGGACCGTTCGCTGCGTCTGGCTGCACGCGCAGCTGTCAATCGCTGATCCAGAGAATGCATTAAGCATCCTTCCTATCGCTCCGTTGGAACGCCCCGATATGAAGCATTTGATAGGACTCATATTGCGTGCATGTCTTCGCTCGATTCGATCAGCGCAGTAGATTTCCCAAGCTGATGTTGATGTGGCTGCGGATCGCTCGAAGCAGGCTCCGAAGCTCTCCTTGTGGCAGTCCAAGCTGTTTCGCCAGCCGCTCATACACACGCGCTGCCAGATCCTCGCGGGCTCGCTCAATCCAGCGCGCCACCGTCGCACGATGCACCCGATGAATCAGCGCCAGATCATCGATCCGTAGTCCGTCCAGCAGATGACGACGCAGCAAGTTGCGCTGATGCGGACTCAGGCTTCGCAGGGCGGATGCGAAGGCAGATTCAAACAGCGGACCATACTGTGCTTTGAAGTACTGCGCTTCCAGATCGAGTGTCCCTGGCTGATCCGCCAGCGCGCGATCTTCTGACTGTGCTGCTGCAGCGGTAGCAAGTGCTCGTCGGACTGCTACTGCGCGCAGCCATCCTTGCAGTGGACCTGTTCCTCGATAGCTCGCGATGCGCGGACTGCGACCATCGGCCACAAAGAGATGCGGAATCAGCTCTCCTTGCAGCTCCCTTCGTCGCGTTGCATCGATTCCTGTCCGCGCGAGCGCACGCTCTACACCAGGAAAATAGGCTTCTTGTAGATCTAATATTGCGCGCTCATTTCCGTCAGAACATGCGCAGCACAGATACAGATCCGCAGCATGCAACGCGTCAAGACCCCTGACCGGATCTGCTGCTGTCCGCTGCGCCAAATAGGTCAAGAATCGTGCATCGGGAATCGCAAGTGCTGGCCACTTCGCTTTGGCTTGTTGCAAGATGCGATCGAGTCCTTCACCGAGCCTGGCTCGCGCTGCATCGTCTACGTCCACGTTGGTTTTGTGAAGCGCTGCATGAGCCGCTAGAAACTGTGTCGCAAGGTTCATCGTTCACCTGCTCGCTGAGAAAGCCACGCATCCATCTGTGCCAAGGTGTCTGCACTTCCGCTGGCATCGCGAAGCTCTGTCCGTGCTTGCTTCGCCATCGTCACGGCTTCCGCGTGTTTTTTCTGTCCCCACAAGGCCTGCGCAAGTGCAAAGCGCACGGCTGCACGATTGGCTTGCCACAGTCCGCCATGCGCTGCCAGATCGAGCGCACGCTGTAACACTGACTGCGCCTCCACGACCTGTTTCCGTCGCAGATGAATCACTCCCATCACACGCAGCGCTTCCGCAAGCTCGGGATGCATTCCTTCTCCCGCTTGCTCAAACAGCATCACCGCACGCTGGCAGCTTGCCAGTGCCGCATCATCCAGACCCAGGTGCGCTTGCAAGTCACACAAGTTGATCATCACCAGTCGGACGCCGTCATCGCGCGGCTGCTGCGGAACCTGCTGCATCAGTGTCAGCGCACGCTGCATGATGCCCAGTGCTTCTTCGAATCTTCCTTGATCTTGAACCGACACCGCCAGGTTCATCACGGCATCTGCGAGGACTGGACTGCTCGATGGCTGCGTGCGTTCCAAGATGTGAATCGCTTGACGATTCCGTTTCTCTGATTCTGCGTGCTGACCGACTTCATGAAGCAGCGTCGCCATGGTCAACAGTCCGCGTGCGTAGCGCGGATGTTCGCTTCCGTGAATGCGCTGCAGCGCCGACTCAAAGCGCGCTAGCTGCTGACGGGCTCTGTCTGCTTGTCCTCGCTTGAGCAGCAGCAGTCCGTACAGACGCGCTGTCTCTGATGACTCCGCAAGCTCGACTCCTTTGCTGGCAGTCAGGATGTCGAGCGCTCGCTTGGCTTGCTGTTCTGCGGTCGCGAGATCGCCCGATCGATGCGCCAGACGCGCACGCAGAAGTGCCAGATCTCCGATGAGACTGACGTCACTTCCCCCCAGTCGCTCGACCGCAACCTGCGCCAGCTCTTCGTATTCCCGACCTCGCGCTGCATCCCCGAGCACTTCTCCTGTCAGTCCGGCAAGCCCGATCCAAGCCTTTGCGGCGACTTGCTGTTCACGGCTCCCTTCGGCAGCCAGTGCAGACCTCCGCAGCGACGATGCCGATGCACTGAACTCCGACCGCTCGATCTGCAAGCGACCGAGCAGATACAGAGACTCTGCTTCCACCGCGCGGTCCTGCTGCTGCTGCGCAGTGGTAACAAGCTGTCGGACTTCTCGCTCTGCACTTTCCCACTGTCCGGTGCTGGTGAGCGCCTGAACATGCGCGAGCGCATCACGGAGCGGATGACTGGTTGCAGCACGTAGCGCCGGATCGGGGGCAAGCTGAAGGCAGTCGAGCGGAGATCGCAGCGAAAGTACAGCCTGCGTCGCGCGCTCTACCACGACGGACTCTGGTGCTTCCAAGACCCGCACCAGTGCTTGCAGCTCCGCTGCTGTGCGCGACAGACACTCGCTTCGTGCGCGCGCACCGTCCCCCGCAATTCCAGCCGATAGACCCAGCTCACAGCTCTGTTCACTTGCGCGATGAAGCGCTGCGGTGTGCTGTTCCAGAAGTCGCGCGGCGTACTCAAACGCTTGCTGTGCATAGGGTGTCGTTGTGCGTAGAAATCCGCGATGAACACGCGCTTTGGTCGCCCTGTCAAACAGAAGGAACTTGCGATCCAGCTCTGCCACGCAGCGACGGTGTTGATCGCGCAGAGCCAGTCGATATCCGGTCGCACCAGCGATCAGGACACCCAGCAGCGCAGCGATTCCCAAGACCTGGGACAGAATCCGACTTTGGGAAGGACGCAGCGCAGCAAGCAGTGCATTCATATCGACAAAGCGCGACTGTGGATCTTCGCTCAGTCCTTGGCGCAGCGCGCGATGCGTCCTTGCAGAAACGGTGTCTTTGGCCAGTCCCAAGGCTTCCATCACCGTCAGACAAAAGCTGTACTGATCCGATCGCGCGGATGCACAGACTCCGCGCCGAAGCTCCGGTGCCAGATAGCGCGGTGTTCCAGCTACGCTGCGATCGCCCGGCATGGCATCGCGGGTGTGAGCCAGTCCAAAGTCCGATACCAGCACACGTCCATCACTCCGTCGCCACAGGATGTTTTCCGGCTTGAGGTCGCGGTGTACTTCACTACAGAGGAGCGGCGCTGTGAAAGATTCCCCCGTCGTCGGATTCTGCGCAGCAGAGCCCGTGGGGAAGACAGCGTGTGGGAACGAGTGATCGCGCGGGAAGGAATCTGCGTACGTTTAGTGCTGTGCGGAATTCTTCAGAAGATCCACAACACCGTCGGCAACACCAGCGGCAGATGCGGGGTTTTGACCTGTCACCAGTCGCTCGCTGATCACCACTTTCTTCTGCCACTTGGGAGCGGGATCGTGCTGGGCTCCGTGCGCGGTCAGTGCATCCGCAAGCAGGAACGGAACGACTTCATCGAGCTTCACTGCGCGCTCTTCTTCGTTGGTGAACGCGCTGACCTGCTTGCCATCGACCAGGTACTTTCCAGAGGTCAGCTTGACATTCACCAGCGCGGCGGGACCGTGACACACCGCAGCGACGACGCCTCCGCGCTCGTAGATCGCTGCCGTGACACGCTGAAACGCACGATCATCTGGCAGATCCCACATCGTTCCGTGACCACCTGCGAAGAAGATGGCGTCGTAGCGGCTTGGGTCCACGTTTGCTGCGGCTTGGCTTGCGGCCAGATCCGCACCGTGTTCGGTGAGAAAGGCTCGGCTGACTGCGTCTGCATCTGCGACGCCATCGAGCGGAATCTGTCCGCCTTGAACGCTTGCGAAGTCAATCTGATAGCCGGCACGACGGAAGACTTCGTAGGGATGCGCGACCTCGCTGAGGTAGGCTCCCGTTGGCTTTCCGGTGTTTCCTTGGCGCGTGTGGCTGGTGGTTGCAATGAGTACTCGCTTGCTCATGGGATCTCCTGGCTTGGGTGCGATGTGGGTTCCGCTTGCTGATTGAACGTGAGGGGTCGCACACGCGCTCATCAGGGTCAGAAGCGCGAGTGCGTGGCCGGTGACAGTTCGTCGTTTCATGAACTGAATATGCGCCCAGCTCGGTCCGCAGAGTAGGTGACGCAATCGTGCATGACTTGTACACTGCTGGTACAAGTGAGCCATGGCGCTTCAATCGACCTTGCCGAATCTGCTTACCTTTTGTGCCGCGTTCGAGCTGGGCAGCTTTTCCAAGGCTGCGCGCCAGCTCGGGATCACACCACAGGCCGCGAGCCGCAGTGTGGTTCGCCTAGAAGAGACGCTGGGTGTGACGCTGTTTCGACGGACCACGCGCACCGTGACGCCGACCGATGATGCTCGCTCGTATTACCGAACGGCCAAGCAGGCGCTGGATCTACTTCAGCAGGCAGAAGTCACCGTTGCGCGTCGTGATGGCGCTCACGCTGGGATCGTTCGCTTGAGCGCGCCCACTTCATTTGGTCACGTCCGCTTGCTTCCTTCCCTGGCTGCGTTTCGCGAGCGCTATCCCGCGATCGAGCTGGAGCTTCACATCGGCAACCGCAACATCGACTTTACGCAGGAAGGGTATGACCTTGCGATTCGGATGGGAACGATTCGCGAAAAGGGACTCATCGCGCGCAAGCTGGGAGACTTTCCGCTCGGCATCTACGGATCGCCTTCCTACTTTGCGCGCAGACCACCACCGCGAGCCCCGGCGCAGCTTGTGGATCACGAGTGCATTTCATTCATCATGCCGAGCACGGGACGCGTTCTGCCGTGGGTGCTGCATCCTTCGCCGCGCTCCTTTACGCCACGATCCGCTGTGCGCTGCGCAGAAGATGTGCTTGCGCTGGTCTCGCTCGCGCGCGCAGGACTTGGACTCATCCAGATCTATGACTTCTTGGTAGAAAAAGACGTAGAGCGCGGCCTTCTTGTCGAAGTTCTGCGCGAGCATCGGGGGGCGAGCCGCCCGTTTTCGCTGGTCTATCCGTCCGCCGGAAGACGCTCTGCTGCCGCGCGTGTGCTCATCGATTTTCTGCTCGGAAAGACATCCTCATGATGCACAGACACGCCTGGTGACTACATCCTTCTCCCCAGCTTCCCCCCGCATGACCGTTCAGTCGGTCCGCAACGGGACAGAAGCCAGGAACAGGTCGCGGTGAATCAGTCCAGCGCTGTGCGCAGCCGCGAGTCCCTTTCCTGCTTGTTGTGCCACCGAAAGGATGTCCGATACGGTGCGGGGCGTCTCTTGCAGCCAGCCACGCAGCGTCAGTCCATCGACATATTCCATCGCCAAAAACAGCTGTCCGTGATCGGCTCCCGCATCGTAAACCTGAACCACATTGGGATGACTCACGCGAGCCATCGCGCGCGCTTCCCGCTGCAGGACATCGGCCTCTGTTCCTCCCCACAAGTCTGGACGCAACAGCTTGATGGCGACGCGTCGATCCAGCGCGGGATCTTCTGCCAGATACACCACTCCCATTCCGCCCACACCGAGTAGCTGGATGAGCCGATACCGTCCCACCATCGCACCGGGAAACAGCGGAACGGAACGAAGTCCGGTTGCGTGCGGATCCGAGCGATAAGACCCAGAGCGCTCGGTGCTGCGCTGAAGCAGAATCAGTGCGGAAAGCTGACGACGACAGCTCGGACAGCCATCCACATGCGCTTCAATCTCTGCGCGCTGCGTCGCTTCTGCGCGTGCTTCTGCAACAGCGAGCAAAGCTTCCTCATCGGGACAGGTTGGGACAGAAGACGCGTTGGAATCGCTCGGTCCAGCTGGCCACATCGATAGAGGCTCATCATAGCACGGCTCGACGGAAATCCCACGGGTCGCTGCATGTGAAGAAGCGTAGTCCACAGTCCGCTGCGGACGCAGATGGAATGAACGTCCAGCCGCGTATCCCAGCGCTGCCTACAGTTGGAATTTTTTGCGACAACTTGCAGCGAAGACTCTCTCCCAAACGAAGGACCCAAACAGGGAGGAATCCGATGTACCGAAGACTTGCTGTGTGCTTTCTTTCTTTTGCTATTTCGTGCGGAGACAGTGCAACCACAGGACAAGACAGCGACGGTGGTGATCCATCGAGCATGAGTCCCTCTGCATCTGGTTGCAGCATCGCAAGCTGCGGTGGTGAAGGACAAGCATGCGTCCAAGATCGCTGTGTCACAGACTGTCGGATCGCAACCGCTTCCGCATGCAGCGCGGGCAAGGTCTGTGACTTTACCGACGGACGCTGCGTCGGGAAAGACAGTCCGGGCGTGCTCACCGGAGGCTTTCAGGAGTGCATCGGTCCCAATGGAAAGCAGCAGTGCGGTCCGGGCTCTCTGTGCTCTCTGGACGGACACTGCGCGGCGGATGGTCCGTGCTCCGAGCTGTCTTGCGATGAAACAGGACGCTGCTATGGGACAAGCTGCCCGACGACGCGACCGGCTCCGCTGTGTACGCTTCCCGATCTCGACAAGCTGACGGCTGTGACACCCAACGCGATCAGCTTCGACTTTGATCGACTCTGCAACAGCTATGTTGTGACGCTGACGGGCTACGATTATCTGTATCAAGTGGCGCCAAGCGGAGACATCACCACCGTCGCTGGCTATAGCGATGCCAACATGCATGAAGTGGTGGCGGCTCCGCTTGCTGCATCGGCCAAGACACCTGGTGATGTTGCGCTGATTTACGGAATCCATGGGTCGGCCCTTTCGATGCTACAGCGTGGTGAGATGATGTCTCTGCCTCCGCTGATTCCGACCAGTGCGGTTGCTGCGGGAGTGGCTCCGATCGGGGCTCCGTTTGATACCTATTCTGCGGGTCTTACGTATGGTCCGCAGGGTCGTTTGTTCGTCGGAAACGTACAAGTCAGCGGAGACTTGGTGGAAGTCAACGCCAAGGATGGAACCACCACCACGCTGTATACCGATCCAAACGGAGAGCGCATCACTGCAGCTGCGCAGTATAATGTCCGATCGCTCGTGATTGGCATGATGAGCGGAGAGCTGCGCTTGTTTGATCTGGGAACCAAGAAGATGACGGTTCTGTCTTCGGGAATCAGTGAGCCGATCGCAAGCCTGGCCATGGATCGCTTCACCGGCACGCTGTATGTCGGACACATGAGCGGTGCGGTTGTCACTGTGAATGCAAAGGGAGAAGTGACTCCGTTTGCCAAGCACGATCTGGCGGCGCGCCTGCGCATTGGCCCAGACAACGCGCTGTACTGCCTGACCGGAGCCATTAGCGGTGGCGGTGTAAGCGGCGCGAGCTTTGCGAAGACGGCCCTTCCGAACAAGCGCTAGGCAGCGCACGCGGACTTCCTACACTGGCGCATGCTGGGACCGGCTTGGTGTGGGCCTTTCCGTCGAGGCTGCCGGTCTTGCTGACTTTTTCGCCCCAAAACCTGCCGCGAGCGCTACAAGATAGGCCTGTTAGCGAAAGGCAATCGGGTGAAGGTCTCGATCATCATTCCAGTGTTTAACGAAGAGCGCACCATCGGTGCCGTCATCGAAGCGGTTGATGCGCTGTCCTTTGACAAAGAAATCATTGTTGTCAATGACGGATCCAGCGACGGAACGAAAGAAGCGCTGCGTCCGTACGAAAGCGGTCGTCCCGGCATCCGCGTCTATCACTGTCCGGTGAACCTGGGCAAAGGCTCGGCGGTGCGCATCGGCTTTAGCATGGCGGAAGGCGACATCGTCACGATTCAAGACGCGGACTTGGAGCTGGATCCGACCGACTACTACAAGCTGATGCAGCCGATCGTGTCGGGGCAGGCGGATGTCGTCTACGGCTCGCGCTTTCTGAACGACGGGGGCGGAACCAAGCGACGCGGCATGCTGATGTTTTACTTGGCCAATCGCGCGCTGACCGGCTTTGCGAACCTGCTGTTCCACGGCAACCTCACCGACATTGAGACCTGCTACAAGCTGTTCCGTCGTGAAGTATTGCCGAAGCTGAAGCTGCGCGCTTCGCGGTTTGAGATCGAGCCTGAGCTGACGGCGCAAGTCTTAAAGAGCGGCCATCGCATCGTCGAGCTACCGATTTCCTACAAGCCGCGTACGCATGCAGAAGGCAAAAAGATCGCGTGGGTAGACGGTTTTATCGCGGTCTACACGCTCGCCAAGCAGCGGCTTGGCTGATTCCTCGATAGCTTTCCGTCGTCTCCGCCCCACATTGCAAACCGCCGCGACTGGGTCAGCATAGATGCTGGCGCAGCTCGGCGTGAGCATACGCTGACAAAAGGGGAGGAGCGACGAATGCGGACACAGAGGCTCGGTCACTTGGCGTTGGGAATGGCTGTGCTCGGCTTGCTACATGCAGGATGTCAGAGCACAGACACCGGGGGAACCGCACCTGATGATCAAGGTGCAAGCGTAGACGGCGGAACAGATGGTGGCGCATCGTGCAGCCCGGAAGGTGCGTTTGATGGCGCACCGATCACCGCAACCGCTGGAGAGTGGACGTGGGTGGACGTTCCTTCTGCGGTCTGCCGGACTGGCTCACCGACGGGATTTGGCATTCGTCTGAATCCCGCTTCGGACAAGCTGATGATCTACTTTCAAGGCGGCGGAGCCTGCTTCAACAGCGCAACGTGCAGCAGCAACTCGGGCACCTTTGGGTCCAGCGAGTTCGCGGTGGCCAAAGCGGTGGCCGGACAGCGCGGCGTCTTCAATTCCAGCGACGCAAACAATCCGTTCAAAGACTGGAATCTGATCTTCGTTCCGTACTGCACCGGAGACGTTCATGCGGGCAGCGCAACCGGCGTGACTGTGCCCGGATCGGGGTCTCCGACCAACCAGCAGTTTGTCGGATATCGCAACGTAGGACTGTTTCTCAAGCGCATCGTTCCGACGTTTCCTTCCGTCAGCAAAGTGCTGGTGACAGGATCGAGTGCGGGTGGCTTTGGTGCGCTCGTGAACTATCACCGCATTGCGCAGGCGTTCTGTCCGCGTCAGGTCTCTTTGGTCAATGACTCTGGACCGATCTTTTCGGACACCTATCTTGCGCCGTGCTTGCAGAAGCGCTGGCGACAGCTGTGGAACTTTGATTCGCAGCTTCCTGCGGACTGCACAAACTGTAGCAATGCCGACGGTGGTGGCTTCTTTAACGTCGAGCGCTACCTATCCAAGAAGTATTCCGCGCAGCGGCTCGGACTGATTTCGTACACGCAAGATTCGACGATTGCGTACTTCTACGGATTTGGCCAAAACAACTGCGCGGGCATCGATGGGAATCCAGGTGCGCTGTCTGGAACGACGTTTCAGTCTGGCCTGACCGAGCTGCGTGATAGCTACCTAAAGCCCGACGGTGCGTGGTCTACGTTCTATCCAGCTGGTACAAGTCATACGATTCTGCTCGATACCAACTACTCTTCGTTTTCTACCGCAGGAACCAAGCTGACGGACTGGATGTCGAACATCGTCAATCAAGGGAATCCAACGCACGTCGGTCCGTAGTCACCCAGCTTAGCTGCTACACGACAGCATCGAGCATCCGGCGCGATGTCTGGCCCACTCTGGACGCTTTTCCGCATACTGCGCATGCTCGGGCTGTTCGTCGTACGGACGACGCAGCACATCGAGTAGCGCATACACAACAGAGCCGTCTCCCTGTTCTGCGCGATCGATCGCAAGCTGCGCCAGATAGTTGCGCAGCACGACATAAGGATTCACCGCATTCATCTGCGTGCGACGCACGGCATCGGGCAGATCCTGTTCCGTGATCCGTTGCTGATACTTCGCAAGCCACGCCACGATCGAAGCGCGATGCGGTCCATCCAGATCATCGGGACGATAGTAGGCCGCACGCAGTGTGCCATCGAGAAACGCAGAGACATCGGTATCTTGCGTAGACAGAAGCGCCAGCTTGCGAAAGAAGATCGTCATGTCCGTCTCGACGAGCTGGAGCACATGATACAGTTCCTTTTCCAGCGCTTCGTCATCTTGCGGACGCCACGCAGACAGACCGAGCTTGTTGCGCATCATCTGGGGCTGCTCGCGATCAAACGTGTGAGGGAATGCCATCAGCGCTTCTTCCAAAGGACGCGCGTCCCCGATGAGCGGAAGGATTCCTTCTGCCAAGCGAACCAGGTTCCAGAACGCAACACCAGGCTGATTCCCAAAGCAGTAGCGTCGTCCGCTCGCGTCCGTGGTGTTGGGCGTCCAGGTTGGATCGTAGTCTTCCAGCCAGCCATACGGACCGTAGTCAATTGTCAGTCCCAAGACGCTCATGTTGTCGGTGTTCATCACGCCGTGAACAAAGCCAACACGCTGCCACGCTACGACGAGTCGCGCGGTCCGTTCTGCAATGACTCCGACCATGCGCAGATAGCTGTCTTTGCTGGGCGGACCCAGGTCGGGAAAGTACTCTGTCAGCGTGTAATCGACGAGCCTACGCAGTGCATCGATGTCTCTGCGAAACGCCAAGATCTGATAGTTCCCAAAGCGCAGAAAGCTCGGAGCCACACGACAGACAACCGCGCCAGGTTCCTTGGCAGGATGTCCATCGTAGAACATATCGCGCACCACCCAGTCTCCGGTTCCTACCAACGAAAGTGCGCGGGTGGTGGGAACACCCAAGTGATGCATGGCTTCGCTGCACAGGAACTCTCGCACCGATGAACGCATGACCGCGCGACCATCCGCAGCGCGCGAATACGGAGTCTGTCCGGCGCCTTTGAGCTGAAGCTCCAGCCGCTGTCCGCTTGGTGCTTGGACTTCGCCTAGGCTCATGGCTCTTCCGTCGCCCAGCTGTCCGGCCCAGTTGCCAAACTGATGACCTCCGTAGCAGGCCGCGTACGGTGTCATTCCTTCCGCGAGCGCGTTTCCAGCCAAGATCTGCGCCAGCGCTGGATGCTGATGGGAATCGCTTGGGAGTCCCAGCAAACCGAGTACTTCCGCTGCATGTGCAATCAGCTTGGGAGCTTGCACGGGCGTCGGACTGACCCATGAAAAGCAAGAGCCATGAACCTGACGAGAGCGTCGCTCTGTGCTTGGGTCGGCAGGAAGCGAAGACACAAAGCGATTGTCAAATGGCACCGCTGAAAACGGACTGTCAGAGACGATCGGAACAAGCAGCGGAGCCGGGGACTGAACAGACATGGCCGACACTGTGTCAGCTTCTCTGTCTGGCGAAAAGGGAAAGTAGGAATCGTGCGCATGCCTCGTCTTCTATAGGTTTTCTCTATGGATCATCTGCATAGGTTTTCTCTATGGAAGTGCGCTGACTCATCGCCCAAGTCATCCGCCAGCGGAGCCTGCGGACGGATTGTCAGCAAGCGCGGATTCCGGGCGTAGCCACCGTGGCGGTCGCTGTCTGGGCCGCACACACCGCAACCGACGACGCGGCACGGTGTTCGCAGGGCAGGGCGGACTCGTCACAATGCGCAAATTCAGCGCGCTTTCGTCGCAACGCCACGCCGTGAGGAACGCGATCCTTCACTGGAATGGTCAGCGCTTCGTCAGTGAAGACGCTGGCATAAGTGCCACCTTGTATGCGGCATGGACCGACGGAAGTGACACGGTGTGGGCTGCAGGATCGGACGGAGCCCTGTATCGTCGCGAGGCTGGAAGCTGGACCAACTGGGCAACCGATTCTTCGTCGGCGCTTCGCGCTGTGCATGGAACCAGTGATGGCGTCTTCGTCGCGGGCAGCAGCAGTGCGCTGTGGCGCTGGGACGGCAGCGTCGGAACCCGAGAGGCGACACCCTGCGGCGGATCGATGCTCGGTCTGGGACTGGTCGGAAGTGAGCTGCTCAGCGTCGGAGAAAGCTACTGCATGGCCAAGCGCAGCGGCGGAACCTGGGTCAGCATGACCGCACCAAGCATGTTACCGACGGACAAGAACGGCTATTTTTCCGTCGTTGCATCAAGCTCAGGCACAACCTGGGTCAGTGGAAGACCTGGCAACCTGTTTCGCTTCGACGGCAGCACCTGGACCCAGCTTGAGCTCAAGACGATGGAAATCGCGAGCAGTCTGTGGGCCAGTCCCGGCGGAGAAGTGTGGATTGGCGGCACCGATCTATACAAAGTCAGCTCGTCTTTGCCGTCGCGGGTGAACGCGCGACCGCAGGAAGCCATCTACTCACTGTCGGCGGCCACCGCAGAGACGCTGTGGGCTGTGGGCTTTGCGGGCACGGTCCTTCGTCGCAGTGGCACCACCTGGGAGCCGATCCGCAGCGAAGCCACGTCGGCGCTGTATGGCGTTTATAGTCCGTCCGACGAAGTGGCGTACGTCATTGGCTTCGACGCGGCGGGCAGCACGCTGTCGATGTGTGCCAATCGCGCGTGTTCGCTCATCGAAAAGCCGCGCGCCGGCATCGAGTATTCGGCGATTCACGGCGTCGATGCGAACACGTTCTGGGTCGTCGGCAAAGGCGGTGTCGTGCGGACGTGGAATGCGAAAAATGCAGCGCTCGCCGACGATACATCGACGCTGGGTAGCTCGGCTGCGCTCAATCAAGTCTTTGCGATCGATTCCTCGTTGGTCTACGCCGTCGGAGAGCAAGGTCTGGTGGCCCTTCGTGAAGCGAGTGGATGGCGCGCAGACACAAGCGCACCGACGGGAAGACAGAGCCTGCAAGCGCTATGGGCCAGCTCGTCCGCAGATGTCTGGATTGGCGGAACGAACGGCTTTGCGGCGCACTTTGACGGCGCATCTTGGTCGGTGGTTCAGACGGGAATCAGCGACTCGATCAGCGCCATTTCAGGAACCGGACCGAGCGATGTCTGGGCGGTGACGCTTCAAGGTTCGGTGCTGCGCTACGACGGACAGCGCTTTGTGATCGTCAGTCAGAGTGAGCTGCCTCGGCTTCACTCGATCGTCGGCAAAGACGGACACTTGTATCTGGCGGGCGCGCTCGGGACCATCTTGCACAAGAGTCCTCCGTCGCAGTAGCGTCGCTCAGCAGTGTCCAAACCAGCCGGTCTGGCTTTCGCGTCGACGACGGCTGGGCATACCCTTGACCTTACGCGACAGCAGCGCAAAAAGGGCCAGCAGCGTTCCGAAGAAACCTCGTCGATTCAGTGATCGGGACAGTTCAGTCATTGGCTTCATGGCGTTTGCGCTGCCCTTCATTATATCGCAGCTGGCGTGCGCAGTCCGACCTTCATCCAGAGCTCATCCGCCGTCAGTCCTTTGTCACGCAGCGATCGAATCGATTCCGAGCCGCGTCGCTTTGCCAAGCGGGTTCCGTCTGCTTCCGTCAGCAGCGGATGATGCGCATAGTCCGGTTCCGCAAGTCCGAGCAGTGCTTGCAGCTGTCGGTGAACGTGCGTGGACGAAAGCAAGTCCTGTCCGCGCGTCACCAGCGTCACACCTTGTATGTCATCGTCCACCACCACCGCGAGGTGATAGCTCGTCCGCAGCTCTTTGCGCGCCAGGACCACATCTCCGAGCAGCTGCGAGTTGACCGGAACGACTCCGTGATGACGATCGTGAAACGTGAGCGGCCACTTTCCTTGCGCAGACAGAATCCGCTCGACTTGTTCGGTATGAAGTCGCAGCGCGTAGCTTTGACCGGATGCCAGACGATCGTTGACAAGCTGCGGATCGAGTCGCTGACACCGTCCCAGATAGCGCGGCGGCGTATCACTTCCTGGTCCATCCTGCGGTGCGCTCTGGGACGCTGCAATCTCCGCTGCGATCTCTGCGCGCGTACAGAAACAGGGATACAGCACGCCAAGCGAATCAAGCTGAGCAAGTGCTCGCTCGTAGACATCCAGGTGTTCGGACTGCTTGCGCACGTCGCCATCCCAAGACAGACCCAGAAACTGGAGATCGGACAGAATCGCCTCGGTAAACTGCGGACGACAGCGCGTCTGATCGATGTCTTCGATGCGAAGCAAAAAGCGACCGTGCTGCGCGCGTGCTGCGTCAAAGCCCATTCGCGCCGAATAGGCGTGTCCCAAGTGCAAGTATCCCGTCGGACTGGGCGCAAAGCGAGTGACCATGGTCGCGAGAATATCAGCTCTTGCGCTGCAACCAAGATGCACCGTGTTGTGCGATAAGTGAGTCTGTGTCCAGCGATTCCGAACCTACGTCATCCGCGCTGACTTCGTATCAGAAGCGGCTGTTTGTGCTGTTGTCGGTGGCAACCTTCTTTGAAGGCTATGACTTCATGGCGCTCGCGCAGCTACTACCAAACCTGCGGGTCGAGCTGGGACTCGGGCGCAGCGACGGTGGTTGGCTGGTTTCCTTTATCAACATCGGCACGATGCTCGCGTACTTTTTGGTGCGGCTTGCGGATCGCTGGGGACGGAAGCGCGTGCTCGGGATCACGATCGTGGGCTACACGGTCAGCTCGTTTTGCAGCGGGCTTGCGCACGGCGTGGTGAGCTTTGCGATCTGTCAGATGCTGGCGCGGCTGTTTCTGATTGCGGAATGGGCTGTTGCGATTGTGTATGCCGCAGAAGAGTTTCCGGCCAAGCGTCGTGGCATGGTGATTGGAGTGATTCAGTCTTCTGCGAGCTTGGGTGCGATCATCTGTTCCGCACTGGTTCCGGTTCTCCTGAAGACACAGTGGAGCTGGCGAAGCGTCTACTTTTTGGGCTCTGTTCCGCTGATTTTGGTCGCAATTTTCCGACGAAGACTGCGGGAAACAGAGCGTTTTTCCAGCTTGTCCAAACAGACCGATGTTGATCGCGAAGGACAGATTGAAACAAGCACATCGCAGCGCTTCTTTCACATCTTGCGGACGCCGTATCGCAACCGGGTGTTTGTGATGGCGCTCATCTGGATCATGTCGTACTGCGGCATTGGGAATGTGATCACATTTTGGAAAGAGCTTGCGCTGTCTGCGCGTGCAATGACGGATGCGGAAGCGGGAGTGCTCATCTCGACCGCAGCGGTGATGGGAATGCCGCTCACGTACTTTGTTGGTAAGATCTTGGATCGCATTGGTCGTCGCAAAGGAGCGGTTCTCATCATGATCGGCGCGACGCTGGCAACGATTGGGAGTTCCTCTTTTGATCATCGCGGTGTGATCCTGTCTGCGCTGACGTTGTGTGTGATCACAGCAACCGGATCGCAGGTGGTCTTGAATGCATTCAATGCAGAGCTGTTTCCCACCGAGCTGCGGTCCAGTTCATTTGCTTGGTCAAACAACTTGCTGGGACGAATTGGAATGGTGGCCTCTCCTGCGCTGGTGGGAATGCTCGCAGAGCGGTCTGGATATGTGGTGGCGCTGCAAGCGATCGCGGTGTTTCCGCTGCTTGCGCTGCTGCTGATTGTAGGAATGCTTCCAGAGACGCGCGGTCGTGAGCTTGAAGACACCGCCAAGCTGCGTTCCGTCTCGGTCTCTGCTTCGGAGGAATCACCGTGAATACACAAACAGATGCGCAGCTGTGGAACACCGATCGGACGGAAGTTCGGGCGCGTGTCATCGATCCACGTAGCGCAAACGGATCCGGTCTACCCTTGTGTCTGGAGCCATCTCGGCCCGTCGCTGCTTCGGACTTGGTAGACTGGGCATCCGCCAAGAAGGACTCGATCTCTGCTGCGATCTTGAAGCACGGTGCCGTGCTGCTACGCGGCTTTCCGATTCACTCTGCGCAGGTGTTTGAATCGGTGCTGCTGGCGCTGGGAGCGGATCTCAAGAACGATTACCAAGGGACTTCTCCGCGCAATGCCGTGACGCGCTACATCTTCAATGCAAGTGAGCTGCCCGGTTACTATCCGATTCCGCAGCACTGCGAGATGAGCTTTTTGCGTGATCCGCCACGTCGTCTGTTCTTCTGTTGTCTCGTCGAGCCGCAGAGCTTTGGTGGAGAGACTCCGCTGTGTGACTTTCGATCCGTGCTGCGTGATCTGGATCCCGAAGTGCGCAGCCGATTTGAGTCACGCGGAGTGAAGGTCATCCGCAACTACGGAGGCCCAGAAGGACACGGACGCAGAGATCTGTGGCAGCTAAAGCCATGGCACGACATCTTTGGGACAACAGACCGTGCGCGCGTCGAAGAAAAGTGCAAGCAAGTCGGTCAGGAGTTCGAGTGGCTGGCAGATGGTCGACTGCGCTTGATCAATCAAACCGCAGCGGTGCGCAAGCATCCCCAAACGGGAGAGCCGGTCTGGTTCAATCACTCCCAAGTCTTTCATCTATCGAGCGCGGAAGGTGAATACCGACGGATTTCGCAGCGACTTCCAGAGTATCGCTATCACGCGCTGCGTGCGCTGGCAGCTCTGGTTTCATCGTACAAGCGCTGGCGACTCCGAGACGATGAACAGGCGATGCAAGCGCTGTACGGAGACGGATCGCCGATTCCTGATGCAGACATGGAAGCGGTTCGGGAAGCGATCTGGACCAACTTGGTGGTGACACGCTGGCGAGAAGGAGACGCGCTCCTGATCGACAACAGCGCGGTGTCGCACGGTCGGCTTCCGTATCACGGGCCGCGCAAGGTGATTGTGGGCTGGGAATAGGGACGTGCGCTGCGTCAGGTCTTGACCGCTGGGGGGGATTGTGTGCCAAGGTGCGCACATGCTGAACATTCGCTCGCTCGGAACCTTGGGTTTGGTTGGCTCTTCCTTGGCTGTTTCGTCGCTGCTTTGCGTTGCGAGCTGCGACAAAGTGGATCCGCCGGTTCCCGATGAATCGATGGACCTTGCGGTTCGCCCGCCGGACTTGACGACCGGACCGACGGTGGACATGACGGCAAGCGGAACGGACATGGCCAGCCCAGCGGTGGACATGGTCAGCCCGCCGGTGGACATGGCCACGAGCGGTCCGAAAGTCATGGGTCTTCCGTCGTGTACGGACAAGAACGTGCTGGCCGATGCGGTGTTTTCATCGGTAGGAAAGACCTACTGCGCAAACGGTCGCTGCCACAGCTCGGGCGCGGGCAGTCTGACGTTCACCGATGGCGCATCGATGAAGACTGCCATGGTTGGAAAGAAGTCCACGCAGGCCACAACGCTCGACATGGTGAAGGCTGGCAACGTCGATCAGAGCTACCTCATCTACAAGCTGATGGATCAGCACCTGGCCGCCGGTGTGGGCGGTCGTGGTGAGCTGATGCCGAAGGGCGGAAGCAAGCTCCCAAGCGCGGATCTGTGCAAGTTCGTGGTGTGGGTGCAAGAAGGTGCGAAGTAGCAGCCGCGCCGCTGTAGGGAGTCCGCGTATTCCCTATCCCAACGCAGGATAGGGAACGCTATCTGGCACTGTATCCAAAGGTCGCAAGTCCTCTGCTGGCGACACAGAGTCCGGTACAGTGGTCGAAGCGGCGTCCTGACATTTCCCACAAGCAGAGAGGATCCCTGTTACACTGTGTCATTGATCCCCCAAGAGGCACGATGGCAGCAGAGACTCCTTCACTTGGGTTACGGGTGGCAGGCCGCTGGGAACTGACGCGAGTCGTCGGAAGCGGCGGCATGGGAACGGTATTTTGTGCGATCGACTTGAGCACCGGACAAGAGGTTGCGCTCAAGCTGATGCACGAAGCAGAGGGCCGCAATGAGGAGCGATTCCTTCGGGAAGCCAAGCTGCTGTCTGACCTGCGACATCCGGGGATAGTCTCGTACCTTGCGCATGGACTGATGGCCGATGGTCGTCAGTACTTGGTGATGGAGTGGCTGGACGGAGAAGACCTGTCCCATCGCTTGCGCCGTGCAGAGCCGATGTCCGTCGGTCAGATCCTGGATCTGGTCATCCAAGTAGCCGATGCCCTAGCGTTTGCGCACGCCAGGGGAATAGTCCACAGAG
>CALMML010000388.1 GCA_937868485.1 uncultured Myxococcales bacterium
CCACTGCTCGACATTGGAAAGAAACAGGGAATGTATCGTCGGAACGCCTAAGTACGTGTGGTGATCGTGGTCCATCTGTGGTCCAAGACGGGCTGTGCGTGAGTTCGCACAGATTCTGCTTCGCTTGTACGCCCTGACCGCGCCCTGATTGGGGTCTGTCTGCATCGCGCTGCCGCGCTGTCGGATGTGGATGCAGAAGCCTTGCGGGCCCGGCTTTGATTGAGGACGGATTTTCGCTACCGTGTAAGAGATGAACGCGAGAAAGCAGCTTGCCGCGCGACTGAAGAGCCGTTTTGCAGAGCTTCCCACGACGCAAGATATGTCGAACTGGTACGACATCTTTTCGCTGTTTGGGACGGTGCTCAACATCTCGGTGAGTGAGATCTTTCGCTCGCGCTTGGATTCCCGAATCCTGCAAGCCGCAGCGCAAGACAGTCCGCTTCTGGATCGGAGTCCGGGCAAGCTCGATCCCTCATCGGATTTCATCGCGCACAAGGACTACTTTGAATATCGGCTTCCCGAACAGCAGACAGCGTTCTGGTTTGACTACGCAGCCGATGTTGGGGATGGATTTCATTCCACGTATTACGTCGCTGCGCTGCTTGCACAGGAATCGCTCTGTGTCCGTACTTCGGAGTCCGATCCAGACTCTCTGTTTCCGACTCCGCTTCCGCGCGGAAGGTTCCTGATCTTGGGTGGTGATGAAGTGTATCCCTCTGCTTCGCGAGAAGCGTATGAGATGCGCTTTGTTCGTCCCTACGAAGCGGCTTCCTATCTGGATCATCCGCCCAACAAACAGAAGTCTCCGCATCTGTATGCGGTTCCTGGGAATCATGACTGGTACGACGGACTTGCGACGTTTTTGGAAGTCTTTACGCAGTCGCGCTCAATCGGTCACTGGTGTACGCAGCAGCGCGCAAGCTACTTTGCGATCAAGCTTCCGTTTGCGCACTGGATCTTCGCCATCGACATTGGACTAGGCGGAGAGCTGGATGAGCGTCAGGTTCGATACTTCCAGAGTCTGGTGTCTCGTCGGGAAATCATGCCAGAAGGGAGTCGCATCATCCTGTGTATCGCGGAACCAGACTGGGTGAAGGCGCGTCCCAACGTCAAAAACCTGCGCGATGGACTGTTCTACTTTGAGCGCAAGCTGTCCGAAATGCTCGTCGATGAAGACGGATCACGGCGTGATGTTCGGGTTGTTGTTCGCTTGGCCGGTGACCTTCATCACTATCGCCGACATGAATCACAGGAGCTGCGTCATCCATCCGATGAAGAGCTGAAAAGGAATCCCGAGCTTGAGACCTCAGGTGATTCCTATTTGATTCAAAACATCACCGCAGGGGGCGGTGGCGCATTCCTTCATCCCACCCATGAAATTGATGCGGATCGGAGCGGAAAGCCGGGAACCGGCGACGTATTTCAGCATCCATCGGGATTCGCCAAGCCAATTCACTTTGTCTGCAAAAAAGACGCGGCATTCCCTTCGTTTGAAGAGTCGGAGCGACTGACCCGCAACAACCGCCAGTTTGCGATTCGCAATCCCAAGATGTGGCTGTCGCTTGGCATGGTCTATGTCGTGCTCTTCAACGTGATTCTGTTTCTGCACTCGATTCCGCGTGACCTGTGGATCGCGATTCTGCTGGGTGTGGTTGGCTATCTGCTCGGACAAGGAACGATGCAGTTTGCGATGAGCGAAGCGAGCGGAGAAGTCGGCGAAGCGAAGCGCGGACGCACGCGAACCATCTACCACAGCGAGACGCGTCAGGAACAAGCGAAGGCCTTCGGTCGTCGTCACGGCATTGCGCAGTTTCTGCTGCTGCTCGCGCTGTCTGCCGGTTCGATCGGCCTCTATGCAGAGCTGCGAGATCTGCTTCATCCGATGATGGGAGAGCTCTCGTCTCTTCCTTCACTTCCGCCTGTGGTTGCGCACGTTGTACATGCGGTGATCGCGACGCTGCGCGCAGAGTGGGAATCGATCCTGCGCTTT
Organism: uncultured Myxococcales bacterium; assembly: GCA_937868485.1. Taxonomy (GTDB): domain Bacteria; phylum Myxococcota_A; class Polyangia; order Palsa-1104; family JAEUJZ01; genus JAEUKA01. Next base: position 1,991 of record CALMML010000388.1, read on the forward strand.
TTCATCGCACTGCTGACTGCGGCGCTCGGATCATTTTTGACGATGCTGGTGTTTGGTCTGTATCTGCTGCTTGCGCTCAATCACAGTCGGCTGCGCCTACATGCCAACGGTGCGTTTGCGTCGCTGCGCATCCGTGACTACAAAAACTTTCTGCGCATTCGGATCGATGCAAGCGGACTGTCTGTCTATCCGATCGGAATCCGCAAGGTTCCGACGCAGTGGCAGCTCAAGACGCCGCAGGTTGCGAAGGATGATGACAAAGCGAAACAGAGTCACTCTCTGTTTCATCCGGTCTTTCGTGATTCCCGACTCCGACGTCTGTTTCTGCGCAAAAAGGAGCGACGAAGTCCTCCCGTTCCGCATGCCTGGCTCACGGAAGTCGCACCAGAGTCCGCTCCGTTTCTGATAGAGCCCGTCATCCAGACCGCTCATTCACCAACACGCGCTGCGGAGCGAGCCGGTACTCCGCACAACCGGAAATAGGAAGGAGTCGTCGCGCGGACTACTTGGGAACGGACGGACACGCAGACAGCACCTTGTGCGCCAGGTTGTTTCCTGTCTTGCACTCTGCGAGTGGATGTCCGCCCTTGCCATCGTCGTTGGTTCTGAGCCACAGATCATACGGTGCTGGCGACGGATTTTGCCACTCGCAGGACACGCTCTGACACGCTCCGCTGGCGAGCGTGCGATCGGTCTTGGCAGTACACAGCGGCTTGGCGCCGATCTGCTGCGGATCACCCAAATAGAACGTAGCCGGAATGCCCGCAGACATCGGCACTGCACCGCGATTGCAGATCAGTCCAGAGAGCCGAAACAGCTTGACGCAGTCTCCAACATCGGGCGGAAACTCAATGCCTCCGGTCGAATCAGGACGCGGATCGACACCCGCTTTGGACGACGGCAGATTCTGTCGATAGGTGTTGTGGGCTTTCCAGCTCTCTGTCTCTTTGAGCGGAATCGTGCGGTCATCCAAGATGTTGGTGATGTGATAGCTGTGCTGATTCCACAACGGACGCGCTGCGGACCAGCGATCTTGTGGATCTTCGAGCACGCGGACCCCGTACGTTGCACCGCTGTGAGGGATTCCTAGCTCCGTCGACCAGCGACCTGTTTTGCATGCGCTATTTTGCGCGCCATCGGATGCCACCACGATCTCTGCATGGCCATCGCCATCAACATCCGCAATCACTGGTTCATCCAGCACCGTTCCTGAAGTCACAGGGGATGCAAACAGCTTTCTACCATCGCGACCATGAAACACGCGCAGCCAGCACTCATCCCGATAGACAACCTCTGCGACTCCGTCTCCGTTGAAGTCAAAGACCGAAGATCCCGTACTTCCCGACGACAGATCTTGCGTATCAGACTGCCACAGGACGCCATCATCGATGCCTTGACACTTGGCCGGAAGCGGAGACATCGCGCAGTCTGGACTGTAGACGTAGTAATATGAAGCACCCGCCGTACCTATTTCTGGCTTTCCGTCTCCGTCGAAGTCTGCAACGGTGGGCGGGCCTCCCCAGCCATTTTGCGCAGCTTGAGGAGGAAGCAGGAATCGATTCTGCTGGTAGTCAATGATCGACACTTTCTGATCATTCATCTTGGAACTGACCAGCGCGATGTCTGGCTTTCCGTCGCTGTTCCAGTCTGCAACTGCGGCATAGCCACCGCCCTGTGTCTTCATCACCGAAGGGGTCTTGTCCGCTCCTGTCAGTCCGTCAAAGACGTTGTGTCCGGTGATGACTTCTGGCTTTCCGTCGCCATCGAGATCCGCAACCACCGGAATCGTTCCCCACGCGCCTTCTTCAATCAGGTTTTTGTTCCACAGTGGCTGAAGCTGCGGCTTTGGATTTGTGTAGTAGCGATATGCGGCAGCACCGACGATGATTTCGGGGAATCCTTCTCCGTCTAGGTTGGCAAATGCAATCGCGTAGTCACGAACACACAGCAGTCCTGCGGCGATCTCTGATCGCGTAGCCAGGACCGCTCCAGTGTGATCAAACACAGTCAGTCCGCTGGCCACCGCGACGATCTCTGCTTTGCCATCTCCGTCGAGATCTGCGGCTCCCAAGTTGCTACAGCCAGGCCCCGGCGTTGCTTTGTCAAACTTCACGGAACAGTCTTTTCCGCTGATGGCAACCAGGTGCGTACTGCCCACATAGCCCGCTGTAAAGACGATCTCTGTTTCGCCGTCTCCGTCGAGATCAATCACCACCGGAGTCGTCATCACATCTTTGTACGCAGGCGCTGTCATTCCGCTGGGAGGCCACTGACACTTCACCACGGGATTGCGGAACTCATCGACGGTGAAGCCTGCTCCCGCGCACATCATGTCACTGCGATCGCGTGGCTTCATTCCCCACGGAATGCAGGCGCAGCGCTCGCTCTGTAGCTCAGGAGGACACGCGCACGCCGTATCGTCCTGACAGTCGTTGTCGCTGCGGCAGTCGCCGTGGTCGGGATAGCAGCGTCTCTCAATGCAGCGACGACCGCTCTTGCAGTCTCTGTCCATTTCGCAGGCACGACCTGGGCCCGGACCTTCGTCGTTTTCGTCGACGAAGCGATCCGCAGAACAGCTGGTCAGGGTGACTCCAAGTAGACCGCTCAGTGCCGTCGCGCAGACGGCCCGCTTCCAGGTGCTTCGTCGAGACAACATAGCAAGCTGCGTACAACGAGCGCCCAAAGCGGGTCAAATGCTCCGTGGGCTGGTTTAAGTGCCTTGTTGTTTTATGTATCGACAAATACTGAATATGTTTAGAAAATACTGCCTACGATGCCCCCAAAGCGAGACATCACCGACGATACCCGGGTGATTGATCTCACCGTGGCTGAGCTGCTGGCTGTGCTGACCGACCGGCTGGGCCTCGGTGTCCCGTCGCGCGCCGTCGAGCCAGCGGATGGGCTGCTCGATACTTGGCAGACAGCGACGCTGCTTGGGATCTTTCCGCGTCGACAGCTTCCCGAAGAGCCCGCGCACGGAACGGTCGAGCATCAGCGCTGGCGCAAGGCCGAGCAGCAGCTGCGCAACGAGGTGGCTCGACGGCTTCAGACCTGGCTCGAACGGCATCCCGAGCTGGCCGCGCTGGCGGTCCGCCGCACAGGAGAGCGCCGTCGCTATTTTCGTCGCTGCGATGTCGATGCGTTCTTGGCGCAGGCGACACGGACTCCGGCTCGTCGTCGGCGTCAGTAACGCAAGCGATCCATTTCCTCGCCCAGAAAGTCCGGCGCCAGGTGCGCATAGACGAGCGTCATCTTGATGTCGGCGTGCCCGAGGATCTTTTGCAGCGTCAGGATGTTTCCGCCAGACATCACAAAGTGGGACGCGAAGGTATGGCGCAGCGCGTGCCAGGGTCGCTGAATCGGTCGCGTCATCATCTCCGACAGCAGCTCGGGCAGTCCCAGCATATCGAGCTTCCGTCCCTGTCGCAGCGTCCCGCGCGCCGACACCGGAAACAAGAGCCCGTCGGGAGTCCTCGGACAGCGCCGTCGCCACTCCGACCGCAGCGGCAAAAGTGTCGTCGGTAGCTTCAGGTGCCGCGTCACCCCCGACTTGGGCCGCGCGCGATAGGACCGAGCGATGTCGAGCCGTCTCGTCGTCAGATCCAGATCGATCCAGCGCAGACCGAGCAGCTCGCCCTTGCGCACGCCCGTGTGCAGCGCAAACACCGTCGCCACATAGCGAAGCCACGCCGCATGCGAGTCTGTTTCCCGCGCGGACTCTTCCGCCACCGTCACCAGCCGCTGTACCTCGTGCTGATCCAAAAACTCCAGCAGGCTCTCTCGACGAGGCCGCTCGACCTGTGTACACGGATTCGGACAGGTGATGATGCCTTCGCGCGCGCCCCAGGAAAACGCCGTCGACAGAGGCCGCAGCGTCGACATCACTGTGTTGGGCTTGTACGTCGTCAGCAGCTCGTCGCGCAGCTGGGCAATGTCCTTCTTCGTCACTGCACTGACGGGATGACTTCCCAGCATCGGCAAGACCCGACGCAGCGCTGACTTCTGCTCGGTGCGATACAGCGTCAGGTTCTTGATGCGCGGACGACTGTACTGCGTCACGTAGCGCTCACAGAGCTCAGCGACGGTCAACTCGGGTTTTTCCTTGGGTGTAGGCTCGGGCATTGCGGCCTGTCCGCGAGCCACCCTCGCTTCAATCTCGACGAGCAGCGTCTTGGCCAGCGCCTTGGTGGGCTGATGACTCGCGCGCTGCTTTCGTCGACCATCGACATCGACAAAGCGGACATACCAGCCGATGAACTTGCCATCTCTGCTCTTTTTGACGATGTCGCCCATCCCAACCTCATTCCGGTGTGAACTGCCTGTGGTCCAGCTGTGGTCCACACAATTGATGTATATATGTATATATAAATGAGGACGACGTGATCAAGTTTCCGACGGATGATGTTCATCTGTGGTGATCCATCGATCCCGATGCACCTTGTGAAACCACTGCTCGACATTGGACAGATAGATCGTTCGCATCGTCACGTTGAGCGTGCGTGCGGACTGACCGAGGCCCAGCAGCGTTCGTTCCCCGTGTAAGTCCCCCACGCGAGCAATCACCCGACGGGAAATCATCAGCGCGCGGATGCGTCCGTACAGCACCGGATCGGACATCCACGTCGACGCTTTGCCGTTGCGACTGACCTGAAGCTCTCGGCTTAGGTGTTTGCCGATCATGAAGCGATAGGTTCGATACGACTGCAGAAGCTCCGGCGCTTCGGCTCCCCAGCGCTCGGTCAGTGCCCGATCCACCGTCGCATCGGCGCGCGCTGTCATCAGCTTGAGCAGCTCTTTGGGCGACACCGCATGCGGAATCAGCGCCGAGTAGACCTTGTGCCAGCGGATGACCTCGGCGTCGATATCGACCAGGAGCACCAGATCGGCTTGCGCGACGGCTGCCAGCGTGTAGTTCTGATCCGCTCCGACGCCCAGATAGCCGCCTCCCAGCCGCGCCAGCGTGGGAAAGAACAGATCGTGTCGTCGCTCATTGGACCGGAGAAAGTGAATCCGCACGTTGTACGGTCGCTCTTCTTCCGTGGCTGGCAGAAGCTGCTGTGTCTGCGCGGTGGGCGCAGGCTGCGCCGCCGCATGCGCGTGCTCAAACAGCAGCGACAGCGAGGCCACAATCCCCAAGCTCCATTGAATCGAGAAGCCGCGTTCGCCCATTCGTCCCCGCTGTTAATTATTTGGAATTTTGAAAGTAATTTGAATCACAAATTTGTCGAAGATTTACAGGCATGACGCGCGGTGGGACTGCATTTTACAATCGGACTTGTTCCCCTAAGATGGGGTTCGCAACTGCTCGTTGTATGGGTTGTCCTCGAAGGTGAAGGAGAGAAGCTGATGCGCCTGTCTCGATTCGTGTTGTCGTCGTGGTTGATTGCGCTGCTCTGTCTGTCGTCGGGCTGCGCGGAGCTAAATCGAATGATGCAAGGCGCGGTGGCAAGCGGCATCCAGCAGCAGCGAGCGAATCCTCCGACGGTGACGGCAGGAAATCCGCAGCTGGTTCGCGCGCCGTCGCTTCAGCTGCTGGCGGCCTACTACTGTCCGCAGGTCATCACCGATCGGATGCTGCGCATGGGCTGCACGATCGGACTGGGCGCGCCGCCGCAGCAGAGCCAGCTGGTGTTCGAGTTCGGTGTGCCAGTGACGATCAAGAACCCAAACAACGTTCCGATCCCGGCGCTCGATATCTTGCTGGGACTGAAGCTGTTTCCGGGTCAGCAGGCCGAAGCGCTCGGATCGGTCTGTGTCAGCATGTGTGGTGCCAACGAGCCGTCGTGTAATGGAATGGCCAAGCCGGGCGCGTGTACGGCGTCAAACGGTGGTGTGAAGACGGCTGCTGACTTCATTGCTGCGATTCCGGGCCTGATCGTTGGTCTGGCCAATGGCTCGCTGGTCAATGAGCTTCGCAAGTCGCTGATTCCTGCCGGTGGTGATGTGCGCTTGAACCTGGTGTTCCCGCTCGGAATCGAGCAAGCGCTGCGCATCGTTCAGAACGTCATTCAGCCGGTTGTCGAGAGCATGCTTCGTCAGCAGCGCAACGGGCTCGACATTCCGGTGGCGGCGGAAGGCACGGTGTTTGTGAACCTGCCGGTGATCGGTCGCATGGGCGTGCCGTTTGGTCCGATTCAAACGACGTGGCGCGTAAACTAGCCGCTGCACACGCTCCAAGTCCGCGCGTCTGCTTCGCATTCCGCTGCGTCAAACTGCGACGCACTGCTCCTTGTCTCCTCTTTGTAAAATCGAATCATCCGTGCAACGTTTGGCCGTCCGCTTTGTGAAGGAGCCAGAACATGTACGTCGTGGTTGTCCGTGTTCACGTCATCGCTGATCGAGTGAGCGACTTCATCGCTGCGACGCTTGCGAATGCTCACGCGACGCGGCAAGAACCGGGAAACGTTCGCTTCGATGTGCTGGTGCACAACGATGATCCGACGCGGTTTACGCTGTACGAGGTCTATCCCGACGAAAACGGCTTCAAAGCGCATCAGCAGACCGCGCACTATCTGACGTGGAAAGCGACGGTGGCGGACATGATGGCGAGTCCTCGTGTGGGCGAAAAACACCACAGCTTGTTTCCCCTCCCGTGGGCGTAAATCGAGGCTGCGGCTATGCAGTTTCAGCTTCGAACGGCTTCGCAGATTGTCTTTGGCAAAGGTGAGCACCGACGTGCGGCCTCGCTGACGACGGGACTGGGTCGACGGGTGCTTCTGGTCACGGGGGCTTCGTCGCTGGATGCGCATGGCGTGAAGCGGCAAATCCTCGATTCGCTGTACGAGCGCGCCGAGCACGTCGAGCATGTGACCGTCCGCAGTGAGCCCGAGGTGTCGCTGGTTGATGCGCTGACCGTGCAGTGCAAAGACGCAGGCTGTCAGGTGGTCTTGGCCGTCGGTGGCGGGAGTGTGATTGATGTCGGCAAAGCGGTGGCTGCGCTGGCGCGAAACGACGGTGCGAGCATCGACTATCTGGAAGATGTCGGACGGGGATTGGTTCGGCCCGTGCGAAACGAACCGCTTGCGGTGGTTGCGGTTCCGACGACAGCGGGCAGCGGCTCGGAAGTCACTCGCAACAGCGTCTTGAAGGTTCCCGAGCTGAAGGTGAAGCGCAGCCTGCGTAGCGATCTGATGATTCCGAAGATCGCGCTCGTCGATCCGTCGCTGATAGAGTCCGCGCCGCAGCGAGTCGCAGCGAGTGCCGGGATGGATGCGCTTACGCACTTGCTCGAAGGCTATCTGTCGAAAGGTGCGCAGCCGCTGACCGATGCGCTGGCGCTGCAAGGGCTCGCGCTGATGTGGCGGGCACTGCACGAGCTGGCGGACTTTTTCGAACAGCAGACGACCTCGCTTGGGACGCAGACCTCGGAACACCTGGCGCTCGGGAGCCTGTGGGGTGGGGTGGTGCTGGCGAACGCGGGGCTCGGAGCGGTTCATGGCTTGGTTGCGCCGCTCGGTGGGCTGTGCGACGTGGCGCATGGCGATGGCTGCGCGTGTCTATTGCCAGCGACGTTTCGGGTGAATGCTGAAGCGCTGCTGCGACGGCAGCCTGGAAGTCCAGCGACGATCCGACTGCGTGAGCTGGTCTCGCTGCTTACCAACGGAAAGGACAGCTTGGACCTGGCCTTGGATCGACTTGATACGCTGCGACGACGGCTCGGAATTCGTTCCCTGTCGCAGCAAGGCGTTACATCCGGTCAGTTTGCTCAGATCATTGCGTCGGCACGCGGCGGCAGCATGCGCAGCAATCCAATCGATCTGAGCGACGAAGAGCTGGCCACGATCTTGGAGGCGAGCCTTGGTCCATAGCTCACCTTCCCCTGCGAAGAGCTAGACATGGAGAGCCAGATCTTCCGCATCGTCGCGTTCGTCGAAGCCAAGCTGACGCCGTTTGCCATCAGTCGGCTCATCATGCTGTCGGGCGTGTCGGTGCGAAAGTACGGCAAGTTCAGCAAAGACGACGCCGGCGACCTGCGAAAGGTTCGGGCCGCCGTAAAGACGCTGCTCAGCGCGAGCGATCATCGCGATCTGGAAGAGAGCCTCGCGCGTCCGTCGTCATGACGAAGCACCCAACGAGCCAGTAGTTCGGTTTTTAGCGCTGAGAGACAGACATCCGACGACAACAGCCTACGACGACGTAAGAAAAGGAGCGGACGATGACGCAGCTACGGACCGGTTTCGGAACCAGCACGGTCGCAGACACCCAAGCCGCAGTGGATGGAGCCGTACAGCAAGCGTGTGCTCAGCTTGGCGGACTGGATCCCGGTTTGGCGATGGTGACGTGTACGGTCGAGCACGATGCGCACGCGGTGTTTGCGGCCCTTCGGCGCGCGCTGCCTGACACGCTGATCCAAGGTGTCACGACATCGCTCGGAGTGCTGACCAAGCAAGGCATCGTCGCCAGCGGAGAAGGTGTCATCGGAGTTCTGCTGTTTGCTGCGGATGGAAACCTGCGATTTTCCGTCGGATACGCCACCCTGGGGGCCGATGCGCGCGGTGCCGGTCGTCGTGCTGCGTCGCAGCTTGCGTCCTCGGACTTGCCGCCGCGTGTGCTCCTGTTTAGTAGCTCGCCCGGTCGAGAAGAAGACATCTTGGCTGGCATCGCCGACGTGCTCCCGGGCATTGCTGCGTTTGGCGGGAGCGCAGCCGATCATGCCATCGTCGGTGAGTGGTCTGTGTTTACCAATGCTGGCGTCGAAAAAGACGCAGTTTCCGTTGCTGCGCTGTGTGGAGACGTGGCGTTTGGTGGGGCGCTGCTTGCTCCGTTTGAAGCCACTTCGTCGCGAGCGATCGTCACCGCTGGCCACGATCGTCACATCGCGAGACTGGACGATCAGCCGGCGGGAGAAGTGCTCAACACTTGGCTCGGGGGCAGCTTGTCGCTTCAGGTCGCGGAAGGCGGAAACATCCTCGCTCAGACGGCGCTCAGCCCGCTCGCGATTCGGCATCAAACGACGCACGGCGATCACTACGTCACGATTCATCCGTCGCAGATTCACGTCGAAGACGGCAGCATCGATCTGTTCGCGCGAGTTCATCAAGGCGACGAGATCTGCATGATGAAGGGCACCGTCGAAGATCTGACGCAAGTGCTCGGTCGTCTGTATTCGCTGTCCTGTCGAGGGCTGTCACCCGACAAGATTCGGGCGGCGCTGCTCATCTACTGTGCGGGCTGTGCGGGAGCGGTTGGGTCCGCGCTTCACGACGGACTGCGGACGCATCTTGGACCGGCGCTCGGGGCGATTCCGCTGCTCGGGATGTGTACGTTTGGCGAGCAAGGTCACATTCCGGGCCTCGGCAACGTGCATCAGGATCTGTCGGTGAGCTTGCTGCTTATCGCCGAGCAATAAAAAAGGCGGCCCCGGACACCCGGAAGCCGCCTGTGCAAAGAGTCCGTGTCTGCGCTGGCACTGCTGAGAGCGCGAGCGCAGCCTCGGATTACTTCGACTCTTCGGTGAACTCAGCGTCGATGACGCCGTCGTCCTTTTTGCCGCCCGTCGCGCCGCCCGGAGCTTGCTGCTCACCAGGCGCTGCGCCACCCTGCGCACCTTGTGCGTTGCGGTACATCATCTCGCCAATCTTGTAGAGCGACTTCTTTAGCTTTTCCTCGCCTTCCTTGAGGGCCGCTACGCCGCTTGCATCCTTGGCATCGCGATGTTGCTCGAGCGTCTTTTTCGCCGCTTCGATCTCTCGCTCGACTTCCGCCCGATCTGCCTCGGGGATCTTGTCGCGGTTGTCGGCGACCAGCTTTTCCGCCTGATAGACCGCGCTGTCGAGCTGGTTGCGCGCTTCGATCGCTTCTTTGCGGGCCTTGTCTTCCGCTTCGTGCGATTCCGCGTCGCGGACCATGCGCTGGATCTCCGACTCCGTCAGACCCGAGCTGCCGCTGATCGTGATCTTTTGCTCTTTGCTCGTGCTCTTGTCGCGCGCCGAGACGTTGACGATGCCGTTGGCGTCGATGTCGAACGTGACTTCGATCTTCGGCATGCCACGCGGCGCCGGCGGAATGCCGTCGAGG